>MEQK01000132.1 GCA_001770175.1 Bdellovibrionales bacterium RIFOXYD1_FULL_55_31
TTACCCAGCTCTTTTTCGGTGTTCTTGCACCTTCGAATCTCGTGACGAATCTCATGACCGCGAGCGTGACCGCGGGCGCGGCGGGTTCGTCGGCAGACCTGTTGACCGACCTCAAAAGCGGTTATCTCCTGGGCGCGAATCCGCGAAAGCAGTTTATCGCGCAGTTTTTGGGTATTTTCGCGGGAGTGCTCGTGGTGGTCCCGGCGTTTTACCTTCTCGTGCCGACCGCGGCGTCTTTGGGAACCGACCAGTGGCCGGCTCCCGCCGCCCAGGTTTGGGCCGCCGTCGCGAGACTTCTTTCATCGGGGTTCGGAGCACTTCACCCGACTGCCCGCATGGGGCTCGTTGTCGGTGGCCTGATCGGCATTGCGTTGCCCCTTCTGGAAATGGCGCTGCCCAAATACCGGAAGTACATCCCGTCCGCCACCGGGGTCGGTCTTTCGATGGTCATCCCGTTTTTCAATTCGCTGTCCATGTTCATTGGTGCGACGATTGCGCTGGTGCTTCAGAGCAAGAAGCCGATTCTCTCGGATAAATACCTGATTCCGGTTGCTTCCGGCTTGATCGCGGGAGAGTCCCTGATGGGTATCATCGTTGCGCTGCTTGCGGCATCGGGAGTGATCTGAGACCCGTATCTTGCGGCACAAGCCTGACGTGAAGACGGTGGGCCCGTAGCGCCACCAAGACACTCGAACAGGTCATGAGTACGGCCGCTATGACCGGCGTTATCAGTCCGAGCGCGGCGATCAGGATACCGGTAACGTTATAAATGAGCGCCCAAACGAGATTCGCACGGATCGCATGTCCGATGCGTCTCGAGCAATCAATGGCGGTCGCGATCACCTCGAGGTTCTGGCCCGCGAAGTTCAGGGATGCTGCATGTTTGGCCGGCTCGGCTCCGGAGTTCAGGGCGATCGAAACCGTGGCGACGGACATCGCGGGGGTGTCGTTTACGCCATCGCCGACGAACAGGACTCTCTGCCCGTTGTCTTGGAGTTCCAGGATTGCCTTGGATTTATCCGAAGGCGTCAGACCGGAACGTACAGGGACTCTGAAAAGCGAAGGATCGGGTGATGGATCACCGGTGAAGATCTCGACCGGCAAGCCGAGACGGGCAAAGAGTTGTTGAAGGTCCTGTTTGGGAAGTTCGTTAAGGTAAACGGAGCCGATGAGTTCGTTTCCGATTTTCACGAAGAGGGTCTTTCGAGCCGCGGACTCGCGGGAATATTTTTCGGCCAGATGCCGCGAGCTGAGAAGGCCGTCGTTTCCGATCGAAACGGCGAGTCGCTGACCGTCCATTTCAACTGTTGCGGAGATTCCGACTCCAGGCAACGGGGTGACCTGAGTCACTGAAAATCGCGTCAGCTCCTCCTTTGATTCCAGCGGAATGGCTCGTAAAGTTTTTGCATAAGGGTGGTCGGAGTAACGTTCGATGGACCGGATCAGTGCGAGAACCCGCGCCCGGGTGTAAGTCGGGAGTGAATTGTCGGACGGCGCGGGAACAAAATTCACCGCCTGGCATTCGGCGCCGGTCAGCGTGCCCGTTTTATCGAAGATGATGACCGTTACCCCTGAAAGTCGTTGAATCGCAGTCGGATCCGTAATCGCGAACCCGAGTCTCGTGAACGCGCCAAATCCCGCCCAGAGCACGATGGGCGTCGCCAGCCCCATGGCACAGGGACAGGCGACGAGGATCACTGAAAGCGCATTCATCAGGCCGGACATGAAATCCGCGTGAGACCACCAGTATCCGAATGTTCCGAAAGCCGTTACGAGAACGGCGGGCAGGAACCAGGCAACCAGCCGATCCGCATCGGTCTGCCAGGGTGTCGGCAGGTCCATCGCTTTTTGGACTCCGGCGAGCAGACGGTGCAAACGTGTTTCGTTTCCGTTCGCCAGAACCCGGACCGTGAGTTCTCCGTCGTGAACCCGGGTGCCTTGAAAAACGCGGTGACCCTGCTTTCGGAGGGCGGGAATCGGTTCTCCGGTGAACATGATTTCAGAAACGTGCGAAAGTCCCTGGAGTATCTCACCGTCGGCGGGAATGACTTCTCCCGGGGCGATCACAATGATGTCATCCCGGGCGATCTGAGAAGACGGAACGTCCTTGCGCGAACCATCTGGAAAAATCCTCGGGTATTTCGGCGATATCGTGTCGGTGAGTGCTTGGGCTTCTTCGAGCGCTTTGAAACGGATCCGCGCGCCAATCGTTTTCCCGAGCGTATAAACGACGAGCAAAATCGAAGTCGTCTCGAAATAGATCGGGCCGCTCTGGAAGACGAGATCCATCGTTGAAAGTATGAACGTGGCGCCAATCCCGAGGACGAAAAGAAGCTCGATGCTGATCGAGCGGGCGAGGAGTCTTTGATAGGCTTCCCGCGCCAGCGGTTTCGCGAGGAGGATGAGTACGATAACGCTGCTCAGAAAGCTGATGAAACCAAGGTAACGTAAAGAGGGCTCGGTCGTGTATTCGGCGTTATAGCCGAGGTTCAGGCTCATGGAATTCACGCCGAGAAAAGCGGAGATTACCAGGTTGCGTATGATCGTCGTGCGAGACGGATCATTCGGGCTCGCGGGTGTTTCACTTCTCAGCTGATAAGCGACTCTGCAGCCATGACAGCAGAAGGCCCGTTCGGCGCGAACCGGTGCCGGACACGATGAGCCGCAGAAGCCGCAGACGGGGGATGCTGTCACCTTTTTTTCAGTTCGGGTACTGTCCATGGGGTAGTCCGCGATTTTGTCTGTTCTCTGACTCTCTTGACCTGCTCCGGCCGAACGGGCGGAGCCTTGTTGCCCCAGCTTCCGCGAACGTAGGTGATCACGTCCGCGATTTGCTGGTCACTCAAGCTCGCAGCCCAGGCCGGCATGTTTCCATCGATCTTTTGCGAACCAACCTGAATCGGTCCCGAAAGCCCCTGCAGAACAATTCTGATCGGAACTGTGGCGTCGCCGGTAACAAAACGCGAACCGTCGAGTGGAGGAAATTGCCCCGGCACTCCGCGTCCATTCGCTTGGTGGCATGCGGCGCAGGTCGATTGGAAGACGGTTGCTCCCCGGTCCATCGGATTTCCTGACACAGCGGCCTCTTTCCCAGGGCCGCCGCTGATGACCGGATCGTAGGATTGCGCGCTGAATTCGCCACTGTATCTCCCGACGTAATATCCGGACCAGAAGAGAAGAATGATTGCCAGCGTAGGAAGCCACCAGGGCATGCGTTCGTGACCTTCGGAGGGCTCGTGGTGCTCCTCATGCTCGTGGGCGATTCCGAGATGCATTTCGGTGATATCGATCTCTTTCTTTTCCGATTCGGTAGCGGTGTCTTCCCTGAAGGATCGATCTTCCTTCATCATCATCTCCTCTCGGGTCGTTAGGGCACGCCCTTCACTTTGTAATCCCGTTTCAGTGACTTGAGATATTCAACCAGGGCGAGCGCTTCGTCCGTCGGGATGATCGGTCGTTTGTTCTTGGGCATGAACTTGTCCGGAATTTTGAGTGGCACCCCGGTATCGGCTGCAGTCACCTGTTCTTTGAAGAGCCAAGGAAAAGACGGCATCACCGAGCCCTGAGAAACGATTCGGGGATTGTAGAGATGGAGAAGGTGCCACTCATCACTCGGTTGACGAATTCCGATGTTCATGAGGTCCGGGCCGGTTCGCGAAGTCCCGAGAACAATGGGATTGTCGTGCACATAATCATCGACGGCTGTTTGCCGCATTCCCAGACCTCGCGGGATGTCGCTGCCGTCCTGCTTCGGGCGTACCTGCTGGGTATGGCAATAGAGGCAGCCCTCACGAATGTAGATTTTGCGACCCCTGGCCGCGAGCTCGGAATAACCGTAAGGCAGAAGCGTGCCTTCAGGGCGAACGGTATCAATCTGAAGCTTCGGAATGAGATTGATCCCAAAGAGCGCCGAGATGAAAGTCGCCAAGACGCCGAGGAATAGAATAATCGCGCGGTTCATGCCGATTTTCCCTTAATGGACGGATACGTCGTCACAAAGTGCCGAAGCACCCGGTAAATCGAGACGGCGAAGATGATATGTCCGAGTGTCATCAGTACAGCCGCGACAGTTCTCATCCAGAAGTAGGGGATAAGAGCGGTGACACTTTCGATGAAGGGTTTTTTCGGATTGTCCAAAGCGAAGCCCTGAATGAACCCTCCGGTCGTGAGGCTGATGACGTAGATGGCGATTCCGATGCCGGTCAGCCAGAAATGCCACCGGATCGCCCGGGCTGACGGCCAGGGCACCATCGTGACTCGCGGCAGGATGTAATAAATCGTTCCAAAAAGTGTCATCGCGAAAAACGCGTACATGCCCATATGAGAGTGCGCGATCGTATGCTGCGTGAAGTGAGTAATCCGCGCGACGCTCCTGAGGGCTTGTGTCGAGCCTTGGAGGCTCACGGCAGTGTAGCTCATGGCCCCGAATACGACGAACCGCAAAGTCGGGCTCACTCGAAGCATGTGAAAATGACCTTTCGTCGTCATGTGATGATTGATTGCGACAGTTGTTACCGGAATGGCCATCATCACACTGGCCGTGATGGAAGCCGTCATGAGCCATGCGGGGATCGGCCCGCCGACGAGGTGATGGGAGCCATTCCAGTTATAAAAAAGAGCGAGGCTCCAAAACCCGAGGAGACTCAGGTAGTAGCTGTAAATCGGACGGCCGATGATCTTCGGGATGAAATAGTAAGCAGCCGCGAGCCCGATCGGGGTGAACCAGATGCCCAGTACATTGTGTGCGTACCACCAGTTCATCGCAGCTTGCGGCACGCCGCTGTAGATCGGCAAATTAGCAATCATGTAAAGAGGAGGAAACCACAGCGTTGCCCCGAAGAGGTACCATTGTGAAACATAGGTGTATTGACTTGCTCGCAGTCTGAAGGTTCGTAACGAAGACCAGACCACGAAAAGGAACGCGATTCCGAAAATGATCCAGATCGGCGGCGGAAATTCAAGCCACTCAAGCCCCTGCATTCTCCCTGTCAGAATCAAATAAATCCCGACCGTGACCCCGAGATTCCACAAGATGGCGGATATGAGGAGCCCCCCGACCCCTTGGAGCGGAGCGCGCGACAGGCGGGTGACAAGCCAAAGGAGAGTTCCGATTCCCGCCATTGAAGAAAACCCGTAAATGACTGAGTTCAGGTGTGCCGTTCGGACTCTGCCGAACGTCAGCCAGGGGATGCTTCCTAGAAATTCCGGAGAGTGCAACTTGTAGGAGGAGATAAAAGCGAAAGCTGAGCCGATCAGAAGCCAGAATATCCCGCTGACGAGAAAAGCGACGCATGGCCAGCGGGCTGAGACATCCAACTTGGAGGCGATATTCGGCTCTGAAGCTTGCATTCAGCGTGCATCTCCCGTGTCTTCGTCGTCGAATATGGATGCCGCGGTTTTGTCAAGGTCTCTGAAGTGTCCGGATCGATGAGCCCAAAGAAATGCCGTGATGACCGTAATCCCGAAAAAAAGAGCTGAAAATCCAAGGACCAGGTAGGCGATTCCCATCGCGCCGCGAAGTGCAACGGGAGTGCCAGTGCTACTTGTCAGAAGCTAATTCGCGAGTTCCTCGAAAGCTATCCAAAGGCTCGCCTTCGCCCAGTTCAGGGGGACGATCGGACTTGGGGCAAAGTACTGTGAATTCGCGCTTATGATCATGTTGTAACTCTCTGGGAGGCTGAACGGTGGCACCGGGTTCCCGTCGGCCCCGAGCTGAGGTTTTTTCTTTGTTCCTCCGGTGATTTGACCGAGTGCGCGATTGAAAAACTCGAGCTGCTTCTCTCGATAGTGCGGTTCACAATATTCCCTGAACATCAGACCGCAGCATTTTGAATACCATGAGTCAAAAAACCATTGCGCTTCGCTGTTCCAGATGAATTGCTTTTCGCGCTGTGCGAACTCGGCGGCCGATCGTGTATCCGCGGTTTCGAGATCAAGGGCTGCCTCGTCGAAAATCGTCTGATTAAACCAGAAGTTTCCGGATTGATACGAATCACGATAGTATCTCCTGATGCCAACCCTGCCGATGAGAGGCTGAATGAGCGTCAGGACCGCATCCTTGTGCTCGCGCGTGAGTCGCTGAAGTCGGGCGGGATAAAGCAAATTGAGAAGCGCGGCATCCGAAGTTCTGTAGCGGGGGCTGGCTTTGGGGTAGAGTGGTGATTCTCCACCTGTTTCAAGCTGTGAAAAGATTCTTCCATAGCCCTGATCGATCAATTCACTAATCGAAGCCGGCTTAAGAAAGTTGTCGATGCCGAGTCGTCGTGCGGTTTCGTTGAGAATAGAGCTGAAGTTTTGGTTCCGGTTTTCAGTCAGCAGTTTGAGAAGTCGTTCGAGAGAGGACGTAACGAGCGCGACCGAGGATGTGTTTACGCGTTCGATTTCTTCCCAGATTCCGGCATCCTCCATCTCAAAAAAGCGGGTTTGTGAGAAGTAGGCAGGAAAATAGGCAAGCGTCTCCCAATGATCACCGGAGAGGTCAGCAGGCGTGATTTCGCCGTTTTCTAATGCCCGAAGAATGAGGTCGAAGAATAAACCGAGTGCGTCATTTTGCTTGTGATTCCATATCTGCGGTTTGCCGTTCACCAAAACGTCTTCGAAAACTGGAGAGTTGGCGTCAAAACGAATATGGACCACATCCATCGGGCTGCTGCGCGCTTTCAGTATCGCCGGACGGTCGATCATGCTTCGAAAGCGCGTCCGCTGCTTGGGAGAGGAGAGGTAATCGAGCAGACCGAAGAGAATCTGCGCCGCGTCGTTCCTGAGACGCGATGTCTTTTGAGCGGGGCGGCAAAATCTTGTTTTCAGCGCAAGGTAAGCCCAGAGGCTGTCTCTTAGCCAGATAGCGTCATAGTGGGTGGGGTCGAATGTAAGATAGGCAGGCCGTTCGGCCGCAGAAACGCGCCCGCCAGGTTTTAAACGGATCTCGGTGATTTCTTCCAACAGCGAGCGCAGAACTTGAAGCTCTGAGCTTGAGTGGAATGGTTTTATAAATGGAGAAATCTCGCGGCAGTGCGTGATAATGCAGTACTTTTTTTCGTGAGCATCGATGATCTTGATTTCGTGGACGCCTGCGGACGTTTGAAGGTGTTGAACCAGTTCTTTGAAAGAAGCCGGTCTGAAACTGTTCGCTTTTCGAGTTGTCACACTCTCTTGCGAAAGGTTCGCCAAGTTTCGTTGCGCAGTGTTGCAGCGGATTCCTGTTCGCATGAAGGACCTCTTGCGATACTCGCAAAATGTTGTAAGATCGCCACGTAGCAGAATAAAATATTATAGCTAATCAGTTAACTGTTTTTGACAGCTTTGGAGGAAAAGAAAACCATGGGTATGAAAGAGAAGACGAACAATACGAAAACCACCAACCGTCCGAACACCACGAGCACCTTGAAGACGACCACTGCGAAAGCAACGACCACCAATTGGCCCACGCACGAACAGATCGCCGCCCGTGCTTATGGAATTTACAAGTCCGGCAAAGCCGGCACGCCCCAGGAGCATTGGCTCCAAGCCGAGCGCGAGTTGAAGAACACGACCACGCGCTAAAGGTTCATTTCACAGAGTTTCAAAAAAGCCCGTAACGCCGTTCGGCGCCGCGGGCTTTTTTGTATCCACGAGTGCCCAGTTGCCGGATTTTGGCGCCCATCACGTTCCTTTTTCTCACGTCTTTCTTAACGTGATGATGAAAACGTCTTTTCGGACGCTCAGCTCGTGGGTGAATCCTAATTTTGTTACTTCTTGAACAAAGGGCTGCAGGTAGGGGCGAGCAGGATCAGCAATGATCGCCGTTCCACCGGGGGAAAGGTGCGAATGTATCGCGCGCGCGACCAATTCGGGATGCTGCCGCTCGTAAAGTACGTCGCTCGCGATGACCCAAGGATAGCGCGACAGCTCCTGCTGCTTGCTGTTGTTGCGCCAGTCAATTCTGAGGTAATTCAGGTTCTTGATCCGATTCAGCGCGATGTTGCGTTTCAGAAACTCGTTCACGAGTGGGTGAAAGTCGGTTGCTGTCACGCGAGCTCCCAGGCGAGTCGCCACCAAGCTTGGGATGGCCAAGCCGCATCCGATTTCCAGGACCTCGGAGCCACGGATGATCGAGCCCCGCTCCGCAACCGCTTCGGCGAGCGCCACTGCGGAGGGCCAAATAACCCCGAAATACGGGCAAAACTCTTCGAGCAACGAAGGCTCTCCGCCTGCCTGAAGGACCTCGAAAAGCCGGTCGATCGTTTTCTCCAGATCTTCCAAACACTCGATCCGGAGGTCAACTCCAGCGATCCGGATCGGGCGGATTGTGAGTACATGAGGAACGGGGGAATACACGAGCAAGTCTATAAACCCGCACGCGCTTTTAGCCAATCGTTCATTTTAAAAGAGCGCCTCAACCTTGGCCGCGCAGATAAAGTCGTTTTCCGAAATTCCTCCGATCGCGTGAGTGGAATAGCGAACCTTACATTTGCGATAGCTGACTTCGAGATCGGGGTGATGGTCTTCGCGGTTTGAAATCCAGGCCGTCGCGTTCACGAACCCAATCGTCTCGTGATAATTCTTGAATTGATAGGTTTTGGTCACGGCTCCGTCTTCGAACTGCCAACCGGGAACGGCACGGAGCATGGCTTCGATGCGATCCCGGTCCATCGGGCGGGCGCCTCCTTCGCACGGCTTGCACGATTTTTGGGATAATTCCGAGCCGCTTATCTCGTGATATTCCATCTGTTTCTCCGATCGCAAAGTTTCGTTCAATACGATCTTGCCGGCCTGCAAGAATCATGGTCTCTAGGTCTGGTGTCTCGAAAATCAGGGTTCGCAGGTAACCGGCTTGTCTTTACCGCTGCTTCTGAACAGGAGTTGCCGTTGGATTGGCTCGTTTCATCGCGCGTTCTGGTCGCGCGTTTGAGGGCCTTCGAGGCGGGAATACTGAAATCCCGAGCGGCCCGCGACCTCCAATCGCTGGTCTTGATCACGGGGGTCGGGCCTTCACGGGCTGCTGAGGCGGCCCATCGGCTGCTCAGGGTGCCGGGACTTTTTGAAAGCGATGGGGAGGGTCAGGTCATCAATATCGGGACCGCCGCCGCGCTTGATCCGGCGACGACCGCTCTTGGCGACTGGGTTGTTCCCGAGCTCGTGAACGATCTCGCGGGCAGCTTCTTTCATCTGCCGATTCCTCCAGTGACTTTAGAATGCGGTACGACGCCGAAGACTCGGATCGGCGGACGGCTTCTCAGCGTATCGAGGCCTGTTTTCGGGGAGATCCCCAACTCCTGGCGGGGCAATCATTTTGTCGATATGGAAGCTTGCGCGCAGGCGGCCGTTTTCGTCGGTGCCGGGATCAGGTTTTCGGCTGTGAAGGGTATAACGGATTACGCCGGGCTTGACGCGCGGGAAGAATTCGCGAGCAATCTGGATCGTGTTCGCGAGAGCATGAAAGGTGTCTTCGGGCGTTTCCTTTCGGAGCCTTCGCGTGCTTGCTCGGGGACCGTTCAGGGGCTGTCATGATGGAGATTCGCGATCTTACCGTCAGGACCGCTGACATTCAGGATTTCAGCTTTCGTTTTCGAAAACCCGAAGAAAGCCGCGAGGCGCTGGTCAGGTCTTTGGAAGAGGTTGGTCTGATTCAGCCGATCGTGATCCGCGAGCGGCGCGCCGAGACGGGGGTAGCCTATCAACTGATCGACGGATTTGTTCGCTTCGCATTTGCTCAGAGGACAGGACTTTCTGAAGTTCCGTGCCGGGTATTGCCTTTGGCCGCGCCTGATGAGGCGGTGTTCCGGATATTGCTCCAGAACCATGATTCATGGCTTCAATCGAACGTTCCGAGGCGGATTCGCTTTATTGTTTTCGCGCTCGGGGCCGGCTTCTCAAGAGACCTTGTTCGTGAACATCTTCCTCGGCTCGGGTTTGCCGCTCGCGACGAGGTTCTTTCGAAATGCGAAAAGGTGGGGAGCCTGCCTCCTCCCGTATTTTCTTTCTGTGAAGAGAAGAATTTCTCTTTTAAACAATGCTTTCAGTTCACGCGGCAGCCGGTTGAACTCTTGAATGAAGTATTTGCCTGGCGCGACCGCGTCACTCTTACGGCTTCGCTCCTGGAAGAATTTATCATGCATCTGAAAGATTATTTTCGGGCGTCCGGCCTTCGCATCGATGATTTCGTCAAAGATAAGGAATTCTCGGACGTAATGAATTCGCAAGCGCCGTCTCTCGATAAAGCGGGCCGGCTCCGGCAGCTCATCTTGAGGCGAAGATTTCCGATCTTGAGTTTGGTGAACGGCAGGCTTGAGGCACTTCAGACCGGGATGGGGTTTCCCGGCAATATTTCGGTTGAGTGGGATCGAACTCTGGAACGGCGCGAAGTGAAACTCTCGGTCAGAGTACGGGAGTTGGAAGATTGGCCAAAAGCCCTCGCGGAACTTCGACGACCTGAAGTCGGCAGTGGCGTCGAACATATTCTTTCGGAGCTTTGAGTGTATCGGATCAGGACTGCTTCCGTATCCAAAAGCCAGTTGGAAAGCGAGCAGGCCCGCCGCGTTCGCGAGTATTTCGGGACCGTCGACACGGTCGACGAACCCCCTTTGGTGACTGATTATGCGGAGGGTAAGACGATCTTGCATATTTCGGAAAAGCGGGGACAATCCCTGAATCTTTGCGCCAGCATGAACGAGGATTATGTCTGTTGCGGGGTCCATGTCCTCAAATCCGTCAGCAATTGCCCGTTTGACTGTTCATATTGTGTTCTGCAGGACTATTTGACGAACGCGTCGATTCAGGTCGTTGCCGATACGCACGGAATGATTGAGGAGATTCGCGCCAGGACGGCGCGCGAGCCCTGGCGATTCTTCCGGATCGGTACCTGGGTTCTCGGCGATAGTCTCGCGTTTGAGCCGCTGACCCGTTCGGCCTCGGAACTGGTTCTCGAATTTTCAAAGCTGCGGAATTGTGTTCTCGAACTGAAAACGAAATCCAATCACGTGGATTCGCTGCTCGATTTGCCGCATGGCGGTCGGACCGTTCTTGCCTGGTCATTGAACCCGGAACACGTCATAGCGACCGAGGAGCACAGGACGGCGAGTCTGGATCGGCGCCTGGCAGCGCTTCGGAAATCGGTTCATGCGGGCTATCCCGTAGCCCTTCATTTCGACCCCATGCTTGTCTTCGGTGGTTGGGAAGACGCTTATGAAAATCTAGTTCGTGACGTGTTCGCTGTCGTGCCGTCGGAGCGGATCGCGTGGATTTCGATCGGGAGTCTCCGGTTCAATCCTGAAATGAAGAAGTCAATCGAGCTTCGGTTCCCTGACAGTCCGATCACCGCGGCCGAGATGATACTGGGGGGTGATGGTAAGCTCAGATATGTGAAGCCGCTGAGAGTGGCATTGTATTCACATTTATACCGGGCGATTCGAAAGTACGGTGGAAGTGATCCTTTTGTTTATCTTTGCATGGAGCGCAGGGATGTCTGGAAAAAGGTGATGGGGCTTGAGCTGAGGAATATCGGTCACCATGATTTTGAAATAACTGCGTCCCTGGATCGGCGCTTTCCGGGGCTGGTTCATCAGAAACCTGAAATGCAACTTTATGAATCCCTCCAGTACTGACCCCATTCTGAAAAAACACTGGCCGTACCGTCCGGTGATGGACTCCGGAATGGAATCTCCTTGGCTTTGGCTCGGGACCTGGAGCATGGGTGGAGAGGGTTTCGGGAAATCTGACGCGCACGAGGCTGAGGCTGTTCTTAATCGGGCCTTTGAGCAGGGAGTCCGGCATTTTGATACGGCGGGCCTTTATGCGCATGGCCGTTCCGAGGAGCTTTTGGCGCGCGCCTTGGCAAAAAAACGCCCCAACGTGTTCCTGTCTTCGAAAGGCGGGCTTGTCTGGCACGGCAATCAGGTGAAACATCGCGCAACTCGCGAAGATCTTTCAGTTCAGCTTCAGGCAAGCCTGAAACGTCTGCGGACCGATTATCTGGATCTTTATCAGCTTCATTGGCCTGATCCCGCGGTACCCATTGAAGAGAGCCTGGACGCGCTTGCTGATTTTCAGAAGAGGGGTCTGGTTCGCCATTGGGGCGTCGGGAATTTTGATTCATCCCGCGTTGCGCGGTTTTTCCCTGAGGGAGCATTCGTTCCGCATCAGTTTCATTTCAATCCGATTCACCAGAACAGGGAAGTCCTCGCCGCGGGAAAAACGGGTCAGCGTTGCTGCGGGTGCGCCTACTCACCACTCGAACAGGGATTACTGGGTGACTCGCCGGGCGGCTTTGGTGTAAGAAAATTCGGGTCCAGGGACCTCCGGAATCGAAACCGATATTTCAGTTCGCAGCAGGTCGGTCGGTGGCTTCTCGAACTGGATGGGCTTGCGCGCGAGACGGCGATGTCCCGCGTGACTTTGACGCTGCTCTGGATACTTGCCTCCGGACTCGAGGCGGTCATTCCCGGCCCGAGGACACTCGTGCAGCTCGAGAAAACCCTCGAGCATCGCGCCTGGATCTCGCGCCTCGGACCGGAGTGGCCAGTCAAACTGAGACAGTATGTCGGGCCAGAGCTCTGGGAACACCTTGAGAAGGGTCCGGGAATAGTTCAACGGGAGAGTGCAGATGAAAAAATTGGTGACGATCGATTGTGAGTACATTATGCCGCGGTTCGCGGCCGCCTATCTGGTCCATGACGGATCGGAAGCCTACTTCGTCGAA
>MEQK01000133.1 GCA_001770175.1 Bdellovibrionales bacterium RIFOXYD1_FULL_55_31
CCCGGTCTGCGGATTACGTCCAATACGCGAACGTTTCTCGCGCACGACAAAATTGCCGAATCCTGAAATTTTAATTTTCTGACCTTGTGAAAGCGTCGTTTTGATCGTGTCAAAAACCAATTCAACCAAATCCGCCGCTTCTTTCTTCGAAAATCCCACTTTTTCGTAAAGCGCTTCCACGATATCCGCTTTGGTCATCGCCACTGTGGCTTCTCCTTTTCTCAACCGGCTTTTGAACCGGATCGCTTTCTGAAAGGCCCCTCATGGGCATCTCATACGAGCGTCTTTATTTAACTTCGAAGCTGAATTCCGAGTTCTTTCTTCCAAGCCTCAAGAATCTGCGTCGACGCAGATTCCGCCTCGGACTCCTGTAAGCTTCGACTTTCATCATAAAAGATAACCCGTACCGCGACGCTTGTCATCCCCCCGACGACCTGAGAACCACGATAAACATCGAAAATCTTTGCAACCTTTGCCAGTGGCCGCCCAGCCTTGAGTGCTACCTGAGTGATCTTGTCAGCTGTTACACCCTCCCCGACAAGCAAAGCGAAGTCACGTTCGATCGGAGGAAACTCACTCCACGTTTTAAAAGCGGGAGATTCGTAAACAGGACGAGAAAGCCTGGAAAGGACCTCCCAGTTCAACTCCCCAATCCAGAGTGGAGCCGGAACTTTCAATTCACGGGCTTTTCCGGGGTGAAATAACCCGAAATACCCGGCCACATCCTTACCAGCGAGAACTTCGACGCTTTTGCCGGGATGAAAAAGCTCCTGAATGTTGCTCTTGGATCGAGAAGCAGACAGGGGCTGAAATCTCACCCCTTTCGTGCCGAGGCTCTCAAAAAGCGTTTCCAGAATCGCCTTGATGTCGAAGAAATCCACCTCGCCCTGTTCATTCCGAAGCCCCCCGGCGAACCGGGTGCCCGAGACGGCAAACGATAAACTCCAACGCTCCTCGACGCCGGTATTCTGCTCATCCAGGGCCCGAATCGCCTCGAAAGTCCCGAAAAACGTCGGGCGGATTTCGAAAAGCCTGATCGGCACTACTTCAGAGCCAAAGTGGTGCCGCCAGCACTCCAGCGCGTTACGCACCAGACCCGGAATAAGAGAAGGCACGAGCACCTCGTGCTCCTCGCTCAGCGGGTTCAACAAGGGCGCTGTCGAGGTCATCCCGAATTTCGCAAGCCAGGCTTTACTCGTAAACGCAAAATTCAGAGTTTCACTCAGCCCCGCCCTCATCAGGGAATCCTTCGCACGATTCGTTTGCGCGAATCGTGCCGCCTGGATGGCGGAATGAATCGACTGGGGAGCCGAACTGAGAGGCGGTATTCTTTCACGGATTTTATCGTACCCCAGTGAACGCGCGATCTCTTCGGCGATGTCTTCCTTGATAGAAAGATCGAGGCGATAAGGCGGGGGAATAATCCTCCACTGCGAGCCCTTCTTCCGAACTTCGCAATCCAAGCCGATGAGAATGGGTTCAGCGATTTCGGCCGAAACGGGCATCCCCAGGAACTCCTCGAAATAAGCCGGCGTGACCTCGATCTCCGGTCTCTTGGGCGAAATTCTCGATGGGGTCTGCGCCGCGCACGCCCCGCGGATCTCGCCCCCGGCAAGCTCGATGATAAGACCGGCGAGACGGCTGATGACATGAGGCAGGGCACTCGGATCGATACCCTTCTCGAAACGTTGCGCCGCCTCGGTCCTCCTCTGGTGTTTAAAAGCGGCTCGTCGGACGCGAACGGGATCGAATTCGGCACACTCCAAAAAAATCCTCGATGTCCCCGGCTGAACTTCGGAGTTCCCGCCGCCCATCACCCCAGCCAGACCGATCGCGCGTTCCCGATCAGCGATCACGAGTTCCGCCCCCGAAAGCGTGACTGTCTGGCCATCAAGAAGCGGCAGTGTCTCCCCTTCGCGCGCTGTCCGGACGCGAATCTCGCCGCCCTCGATCTTATCGGCGTCGTAAGCGTGGGTAGGATGGCCGAGCTCAAGCAACAGGAGATTGCTCGCATCCACGACGTTGTTGATCGAACGAGTCCCCAAGGCTTCGAGGCGCTTTACGATCCATTCCGGAGAGGGGCCGACCTTGACATGATCGATAGAGCAGCCGAAAAACTGAGGCGCGGCTTCATCCGCGTCCAAATGAATCGAAATGGGGCCCTTCTTCTTGAAATCAAGCAGCTCGAGGGCCGCGCGTTTGGGCTTCTGACCGAGAGCAGCCGCAAGTTCACGCGCGATTCCCCAGTGACTCATGCAATCACCGCGGTTGGCGGTGAGCTTAAGGACGAGAACCGTGTCGTTTCGCCCCAAAATCTCGGCTAAAGGCCGCCCGAGGGGCGTCTCGGCCGGAAGAATCATGATGCCTTCGGAAGTTTCCGCGAGCTTCAATTCCTCCTCCGAACAAAGCATCCCATTCGACACGATCCCGCGAATTTTGCCTGCCTCGATTTTCGCGCCATTCGGAAGCAAAGACCCGACCTGGGCCAATGCGACCGTGTCGCCGGCCCTCATGTTCTGAGCGCCACAGACGATCTGAAGAGGATCCCCCGTCCCGGTAGTCACGTTACAGATACTCAGCCGATCAGCTTGGGGATGGGGAAGTCGCTCCAGAATCTTCGCGGTAATGACTTTCTCAAGTCCCTGATCCTGACGTTCAATTGCTTCAACCTCGAGACCGCGCGCGGTCAGCAAATTCGCCAAGCCTTGAGGCCCGTCCACTTTGCCGAGATCCAACATTTCAGAAAGCCAATTCCACGAAATGCGCATGGGAAATCACTCACTTTCGCCAAAACGTTTAAGGAAGCTAAAATTGTTTGAGAAAACGGACGTCGCTCTGGAACATAAGGCGAAGATCAGGAATCCCGTGCAACAGCATCGCGATGCGATCCACGCCCATGCCGAAGGCATATCCCGTCAGAGCCCCGGAGCGAACCGCCTCTGAGTACCCCGCCATCTCAAAAAGCCGCGGATGAACCATCCCGGCGCCCAGGATCTCGAGCCAACCCGTTCCTTTGCAAACCCGGCAGGAGTCCGAAATCTTCGAGCGGCAGAGGAAGCAACTCACGTCCACTTCAGCCCCGGGCTCGACAAAGGGAAAGTAGCTCGGTCGCAGCCGGATTTTCGCATCAGCTCCGAACATTTCACGCGCGAAGAAAAGGAGAGTTCCCTTCAGATCACTCATCTTGACGTCCCGGTCGACCCAGAGGCCCTCGACCTGATGGAACATCGGCGAATGAGTCGCATCGCTGTCGTTTCTGTAAACCGCGCCTGGCGCGAGTATTCTGAGCGGCCAGGACTGATTTCTCATTGTCCGCATCTGAACAGCCGAAGTATGCGTTCGTAGAACAACGCCGGGACCCATGAAAAACGTGTCCTGCATGTCGCGGGCTGGGTGATCAGCCGGAATATTGACGGCTTCGAAATTGAGAAAATCCGTTTCCACCTCGGGCCCAGTGACCACGTCAAAGCCGATTCTCGAGAAAACCTCAATAATCTTTCGCGTCGTCTGGGTTATCGGATGAAGTGAACCACGATGAGGGAGACGCGAAGGCAAGGAGATGTCCACGCGGTCGCGCTCAAGCTGCGCCTGAAGTACCGCGTTCTCGAGGGACGCCTTGCGGGTCTCGATTGCGGCTTCGATTTTGCGTTTCCATTCGTTAGCTGCCGCGCCGATTGCGGGGCGTTCAGCAGCCGGAACGGAACCCAAAGTTTTCAGAACATCGCTGAGAGTACCCTTTTTACCAAGGACGGAAATCCGCACCTGCTCGAGGGCCTCGAGCGTAGAGGCAGCCTCCAGGTCCCGAAGCGCCTGAGCACTGATCTCTTCCAGTTTTTTGATCATCGTACAAGAGTACTACGCGCGAACTTGATTCACAATCGCGGCGAAAGTGCTCGGGTCGGCGATGGCGATATCGGCCAGAACCTTGCGATCCAACTGCACCTGAGCCTTCTTTAAGGCCGAGATCAGATTGTTATAACTGATGTCAAGGTTGTTGGCGGCGGCAGAGAGGCGTGCAATCCAAAGCTGGCGGAATTCGCGTTTCTTCACGCGCCGATCGCGATAAGCATAGATGGACGCGCGATCGACCGCTTCAGCGGTGCGCTTGAATTTGTTCTTACGCCCAAGGACGAAACCTTCGGCCTTTTTTAGAACTTTGTTGTGACGACGACGACGCTTAAAACCACGTTTTGCGCGAGGCATGGAGACTCCTTAAATTAATTCTATTACCGAGATCCGTACGGCATGCACTTTTCGATATGCTTGATATCTCCATCGAAAAGGTATGCTCCCGAGCGAAGTTTTAGCTTACGCTTGGCGGACTTGTTGCCCAAATTATGGCGCTTGTTGGTGCGTTTGAATTTGATTTTGCCGGTCGCGGTAAAGCTAAACCGTTTGGCGGCTGATTTCTTTGTTTTCAGTTTCATCTCGGCCTCTAAATACCCAAAGGTTTCGGGGGTTACGAAAGTTTACGTAAGGGAGCACCCTACTCCAAGAACCAAAGGTTCGTCAAGAGGATAGCTGGTGTAAAAAGCCGCTAACCCTGGTTTGGCTTCACGATCGGCTGGACCGGGCTGGGCCCCGGAGCCGGCTTCTTACCACCCGGAGCAGGAGCAAGAATCATAATCAACTTCTTGCCTTCGAGCTTCGGATGAGCCTCGATTACAGCGATATCCTTCACGAGTTCCGCCAATTGCTTCATCATCTTAAAACCCTGGTCGACGTACGTGATTTCTCGACCTCGGAACATAATCGTGATTTTCGCCTTATCTCCATCGACCAAAAACTGTCGAACATTGCGGAACTTGTAATCCAGGTCGTGTTCCTCAGTCTGAGGACGAAGCTGAACTTCCTTGACCTTGATTACGGTCTGCTTCTTTCGCGCGAGATGTTCTTTCTTTTTCTTCTCGTACTTAAACTTTCCGTAGTCACAGATTTTACAGACGGGGGGTTGCGCATTGGGCGAAACCTCCATGAGATCGAGACCTCGGTCTCGCGCCATTTGCAGGGCTTCACTCGTCGGAACAACGCCGACTTGGGCGCCCTTCTCGTCGATTAACCGCACCTGAGGGACGCGGATTCTCTCGTTGATCCGATGCTCGTCTTTGTTCTGGTTCGGGACTGGACCGCGCGGAAAACGCGGACGGGGAAATGATGGTGGTGGGCCGGCGGGATTGGATGGTGTAAATGCCATTCGCTGTTTGGTTCTTGAGAACCTCCTTTTCAACGAAAGAGATACCGAACTGCCCTAGTCCTGTCAAGGTGAAGGATAGCTTGGGCAAATTCAATTTTCAGAGAAAACTGCCGACCCTGCGGGCGAGCCCGGGCGTTAGGTGCCCGTGGATTTCTTCGTCGAACCGGCTTTCTTACCGGCTTTTCGGGATTTCGGCTTCTTTGTTTTGGACCCCTGGGTGGTTGTTTTCCGTACGCGCCCGAGGAGCTTTTCCAGCTCCTTCTTCTGCGCTTTAACGAACCCACGAAGCTTGTCGACTTCACCCGGAATCTGGTTCTGGAATTTCTCGAGTTCTTTTCGTTCCCGTTCGATAAATTTCTTGACCATTGAGACGTCCGAAGTCAATAGGCTCTGCACTTCCTTGCGCTGACGTTCGGCATAGGTCCGCACTTCCTCAATCCAGTCCTGGTTTTTCAGGAGTTCCTCGAATTTGACCTGTGCGTCCTTTACCCGATTGATGACTTTGTTGATTTCGGCATTCATTTTCTTATTCATACAGCTTCGAACTCCTTGTAAAGTGGACAAAATGGTTAAATCGGCTGAAGCGGCTGAAGCGAGCATCGTTTGAGCCCCTTTTATGTAAAAACCAAGCGCCAAACAGCAATGCGCTCTATCACGTCGAGAATATTACGTAAAGGAATTCGTTCCGGTCGCTAGCCGGAGCGGTCAGGGTGTCCAAAATTTGGCGATGGGATAACGCCGCCCAATGCCGAATGCCTTGGGACTCACTTTGAGAACGGGCGCGGCCTGCCGACGTTTGTATTCATTCGCGATCACCCGCTGCAATACGTCCTTTGCCGCCTGGCCAAACCGCGCTTCAATCACCGCGGCGGGAGTTTTTTTCTCTATATACTCAAACAACATTTGGTCGAGCTGGTCATAAGGCGGCAAAACATCCTGGTCCTTCTGATTGGGCCTGAGCTCAGCCGAAGGTGCTTTGGTTAAGCAACGCTCCGGGATAAGGTCACCGTGATTCTGGTTAATGTGACGAGCCAGGTCGTAAACGCGTGTCTTGTAGAGATCCCCGATGGGCGCGAGGGCTCCCGCCATATCACCATAAAGAGTGCAATAGCCGGTCGCGAGCTCGGATTTGTTGCCTGTCGTGAGCACCAAAGAGGAAAGGTGGTTCGACAGAGTCATCAGAATAACGCTTCGCAACCTCGTCTGAAGATTCTCGAGGGCAATCGGGGCAAGTTCTCCCCTCCCTTCCGAAAGTTCACGAGCCGCCATCGAATAAAGAAACTTGATCGGCCGTACGGTGAAGCCGATCCCCAGCTTTCGGGCAAGCTGTTCTGCATCTTCGAGGCTGTGACTCGAGGAATGTTGACTCGGCATCGCAACACCAAGGACACGTTTTGGCCCGAGAGCCTCAGCCGCGAGAACGGCTACTACGGCCGAATCAATCCCGCCACTCAGACCGATGACCGCCGATTCGAAGCCAGTTCGCGCGAAGTACTCCCGTATCCCGATGATCAGACCTCGATAGAGAAGTTCGATTTCAGCCGGCGGGGAGTCTTCCCTACCCTCCTCGGACGGGGTTTCCCAAACTGGCTCCCCCGAGACCACCTCGGTCAAACCGAAAGAGGTCCTGAAAAGCGGCATGCGACCGGTAAGAGCCCCCTCCGAACTGAAAGCAAACGACCCACCGTCGAAAAGAATTTCGTCCGTCGCGCCCACCTGATTCACATAGATCAGCGGGATGTGAAGCGTTCGCGCGATCTCCCCGTGCAGAAACTCACGCCGTTCGCGCTTTCCCCACTCAAAGGGGCTTGCCGAAAGCGAAAACAGGATATCGGCCTTCTGGTCCCTGTAACAATCCGTCGGGTTGAAATTATAGATACGCCTGCCAAGTGCCGGATCAGCCGCCCAGAGGTCTTCGCAAATGGCCGTGGCGATCTTGTGACCATCACAGTTCCAGAGATTGACTTCGTGCGCGGGCTCGAAGTACCGGGCTTCATCGAACACGTCGTAAGTCGGCAATAGCGTTTTCGCTTGCCTGAAAACTCTTCGCCCATCCTGAAGAACCGTCACGACGTTCTGGGCAGCCCGCCCCAGACCGGAGGGATTCGTGCCCACGTGTCCGACCACCAGAGCGCAGGACCTTCCCTGAGTCGCCGCCATGAGGTCGTCCAACGCCCGATCGTTTCGTTCGAAAATCTCAGGCTGCTCAACCAAGTCATGCGGTGGGTACCCGCAAATACCCATTTCCGGTGTAAGGAGAATTCGGGCCCGCTTGGAACAGGCCCGTTGATAAGCTTCTTTGATCTTTTTAACGTTGGCTTCGAACCCGCCAACAACAGGATCGAGTTGAGCTATGGCGACTCGCATACTCGCTCAGAATCGCTTCTGAAGCTCCGTATTGTCGAAGAAATATGAAAGCTCGCGCTCAGCCGACCTCAAGCTGTCAGAACCATGAACGGCGTTCGCTTCCATGCTATCGGCAAAATCCTTGCGAATGGTGCCGGGTGCGGCCTTCGCGGGGTCGGTCGCGCCCATGATCTCACGATTCAAGCTGACGGCATTTTCGCCTTCAAGACACATCAACAGAACCGGCCCGCTTGTCATGAAATGCACCAAGCTTTGAAAGAACGGCTTATTCTGATGTTCGATATAGAATCCTTCGGCCTTCTCACGAGAAAGCCGCAGCATCTTCGCCGCAGCGATGCGAAGGCCGCGCTTCTCGAAGCGGGTAATGATCTCACCAATCGCGTTCTTCTGAACAGCGTTGGGTTTAATGATGGAAAAGGTGCGCTCGATAGCCATTCTGATGGTGTCCTTTCTGCTGAAGTCTGATCTTCTAGTATGATTCCGTAACGCAATTCATCCGGAATTGCGAGGGATTACTTGTTCACACCGCCGACATCGCGGAAGCGAGCGTGGTCCCCAGATCCGCGGGACTCCTCGCGATTTTCACTCCCGCGGCCTGAAGAGCCTGGAACTTCTCTTCGGCGGTGCCTTTTCCGCCCGAAATGATCGCTCCGGCGTGCCCCATACGCTTGCCCTTGGGGGCCGAAGCGCCACAGATGAATCCCGCAACCGGCTTTCTCACTTCGCGTCGGATGAAATCGGCCGCTTCCTCCTCGGCGGTTCCGCCGATCTCACCGATCATGATCACCCCGTGGGTGTCCGGATCGCGATTGAAGGCATCCAAAACATCAATGAAGTTCGTGCCGTTGATCGGGTCGCCGCCGATACCGACGCAAGTACTTTGACCGATACCGAGCTGGGTAAGCTGATAAACAGCTTCGTAAGTCAGAGTCCCCGAACGCGACACAACCCCGATATTGCCGGCCTTGTGGATATGCCCGGGCATGATCCCGATCTTGCACTGGCCCGGCGTGATGATCCCCGGACAGTTCGGTCCGATCAATCGCGACTTGGTCGTGGCGAGATAGCGCCTCACCGCAAGCATATCCTTGACCGGAATCCCCTCGGTAATGCACACGATCAACGCAATTCCGGCATCGGCCGCTTCACAAACCGCATCGGCGGCGCCTGCGGGCGGAACAAAAATCATCGTCGCATTAGCTCCGGTAACGCTGACCGCTTCGCCGACGGAATTGAAAACAGGGAAACCCTCGTGCGTCTGTCCGCCCTTTCCAGGGGTCACTCCGCCAACGACCTGAGTACCGTACTCCTTGCACCCAATCGCATGAAAGGTGCCCTGAGCGCCCGTAATCCCCTGAACGAGGAGCTTCGTATTCCTATCAATCCAAATTGCCATTGTCTCTGCCCCTTTATGACCGGTTGAAATTCTTTGTCGCGGCGGCAACCACTTTTTTGGCCGCGTCCGTCAGGTCATCCGCCGGCGTGATCTTCAGTCCTGAACTCGCCAGAATCTGCTTGCCGCGATCCACGTTCGTGCCTTCGAGCCGGACGACCAACGGCACCTGCAGCGCGAGATCACGGGCCGCCTCGATCACCCCTTCGGCGATGACGTCACATTTCATGATGCCGCCGAAAATATTGATCAGGATCGCCTTCACGTGGGGATCTTTGAGAATGATCTTGAAAGCGTGGGCGACCTTCTCCTTGGACGCGCTCCCTCCGACATCCAAGAAGTTCGCGGGTTCTCCGCCGTGAAGCTTGATGATGTCCATCGTCGACATCGCGAGTCCCGCGCCGTTCACGAGGCAACCGATCGTCCCATCGAGGGCGATATAGGCAAGATCGTATTTCGAAGCCTCGATGTCCTGCGGGTTCTCTTCCTGGAGATCCCTCATCTCGACGATTTCGGGATGTCTGAACAGAGCGTTGTCATCAAAATTGAATTTCGCATCGAGCGCGACGAGATTTCCCTTCCTCGTCAGGATCAGCGGATTGATTTCGATCAGCGAACAATCCGCCTCGATGAAACAACGATAGATGTTCTTGAAAAAACCGATAGCTTCCTTGGTCTGCTCCGGCGACAGCTCAAGAGCTTTCGCAAGCTTTCGTCCATGAAAAGGCATGAAGCCCAACGTGGGATCGATGGCGACCTTGATGATCTTCTCGGGGCTTTTCGCGGCGACTTCCTCGATTTCCATTCCGCCCTCGGTCGAGGCCATCATGACCACCTGAGAGAGCGCTCGGTCAATCACGACGCCAAGATAGAACTCGCGTGCGATATCCGAACCCTCTTCAATCCACACTTTGTGGACCTTTTTCCCGTGAGCGCCGGTCTGCGGAGTCACGAGGGTCTTGCCGATGATTTCGCCCGCCGCCGCTTTGACGCCCGAAAGGTCCTTGCAAACTTTCACGCCGCCCGCTTTTCCGCGTCCGCCGGCATGGATTTGGGCCTTTACAACCCAAACAGCATTGCCCTGCGACTTCGCGAGATCCTGAGCCGCTTTTTCAGCGCGGGCCGGAATATCTTTTGGGTCGGAGCCTTCTTCGACGAGACGTCCCTCAGGGACCCTCACTCCGAATTTTTTGAGAAGCTGTTTTGCCTGATACTCATGAATATTCATCTCTCACTCCCCTCACAGTCCGGTCTGATGTCAGCGCCGTTCGGCAGGACGTTTAAATTTTAAACGCCCAGTTTAGCCATCGCGTCGACGAGTTCTTTCACGGCCGCGGCTGATTTTTCGAACATCGCCTTTTCCGCCTCATTGAGTTCCAGGATCGGAACTCCCTCGACACCTCTTGCGCCGAGCTTGGCAATCACACCGCAGAAAAGATCTTTAACGTCGTACTCACCTTTCAAATAAACCGCGCAAGGCAGGTATCGCTTCTTATCGCGAACAATTGCTTCGGCCATTTGGATGGTGCTTGCTGCAGGAGCATAATACGCCGAACCCGTTTTGAGAAGGTTTACGATTTCTCCACCGCCTTTTCGTGTCCGCTCGACAATGGAATTGATTTTGTCCCTCGGAAGGATCTGCTCCAGGGGAATTCCGCCTACACTCACGTACCGGGGCATGGGGACCATGGTATCGCCGTGGCCTCCAAAGACGAAGGCGTGCACATCTTCAACGCTCATACCGAGTTCCATTGCGACAAAACTGCGAAATCGGGCGCTATCCAGCACCCCGGCCATTCCAATGACGCGCTCCCTGGGAAATCCTGATTCATGAAGAGCAACGTGACACATGGCATCCAGAGGATTGCTGACGATAATCATGACGGCTTGCGGCGAAAGTCGGGCTGAGTTCTTGACGCACTCCCGAACGATCTTCGCATTCGTGGAGAGCAGATCGTCGCGACTCATGCCGGGCTTTCGAGGAAGTCCCGCGGTAATAATGATCACATCGGAATCACGGGTCAGCTCGTAATCATTGCCACCCTGAATAGCGGAATCGAAACCCTCGACCGGAGAAGCCTCG
>MEQK01000134.1 GCA_001770175.1 Bdellovibrionales bacterium RIFOXYD1_FULL_55_31
AAACAGACCCGGCATATTCCTCAAAAGCTGAGAAGCGCCGTATGGAAGCGAGACCAGGGGCAATGCACTTTCATCAATAAGGAAACCGGGGTGCGCTGTGATTCCAAACATCTTTTACAAATTCATCATCTGAAGGACTTTTCCTTGGGAGGCAAGCATACGCTCGATAACCTGACGCTTCGATGTCAATGTCACAATGTCCATGCCGCGATTCAAACGTACGGGAGTTCGCTGATAAATCTATATCTGAGAGATCGAGCGAGAGTATCAGGCGCGTGATTCGGCTCTTCCGCCGCACGCGCGATTTCAACTCATTCCCCCGGAGTAATCCCCCCTCGCTAGCGGTTTTCCCCGAACCACGCCAAACGGCAACCCTCCTGGATTTCGAGCGCGGCAACCTAAAGAGCCCCGCGCGCAACTGAAATGCCGGGGACCCACGTCGCTGTTTAACTTTCATACAGCTGTGATTGTTTTGATCATTACGAACAGCTGTCTGCCAGGAATAGCCGTAATATTTCAATGGCTTATACTGGCACCCCGAATGCATTCTCGGTAGGTATCGGGTAGGGGGAAATATGAAATCATTCTTTCTTTTTCTGGTGATCACGACGCTGATAGTGATCGCCCCTTCCAGAAGTTTTGGTAGCGCCGCTTACAAGTATGTTGAGGCGAACACCCCGATCGCGATGACCGCGGGCGGGGGTGTTGAAATGATGCCCAAGGCCCCGCAGAGCAGGCCGATGGTCCTGAGAATGCTGGATGCCGATCTTCGGCAAAAATTCGTGACGCTGATGAAATCAGGTAAGTACGAGCTCGTTCCTGGACGCAGTCTCAAGGAAACCGTAAGGGTAACTGAGCTGACCTACTTTCCCGATGAAGAGGGCACCGGCAGACGGCAAAAGGCTAAGAAGAACTATCAGTACGATTACGTTTTCTATAAAGATGCCGCTCTTCGCGATCGCACGACGGGAGAATCGATTCCGCTGAATGATCTGATCAAGAAATGGAAAAGGCAAAAACAGCTCGAAACGGGCCGGTACGGGCTGCATTTATTCCAGAAGATGCTCGACATAAAAAACCGAGTAGGCGTTTACAGCTGGAAGGAAGACAAAAAAGTCACCACCGCGGAGGAGAAGCTGCAGAGCACCGATCAACGACTGGTGGATAACACCGGGAACGCCGCGAACGGGATGACGCCAAGACCGGCTCAGGCCGGAATCGCATTGATGCCGTAACTTGGGGGCGCGTATGGGCGAAAAACTCTATTTCGTTCTTTCATTGGTAGTTGTGTCTTCCGTTATGAGCGGCACCTGCCTTGCCTCGGGAGATGATGATCGTTTCGAGAAAGTCGTCCCCGGTGACCGGGTGTTTTCAAACAAAGACGACAGTGCGGGTACCGTTCTGGAAATGTCCGGAAGCATGATCAACGTCAAGTATGACCGGGGTTTTACTCGCGTGACCAAAAGACGGGACCTCGGGAAGGCGAGTTCTTGCTATAAAGACAAAGGTCCGGTTGCGCTCATCTGTAAAAACGAGAGGGTCTACAATACTGAATACGGGTTCGGTACGGTCGAAGAGGTGTTCAGGGGTGCTCCCAGAATCTTCTCGATTTTCGGGCACGCGACGGTGAATTTCGATCAAGTCGGGCGCAAGTACCTTCCCACGCATCATTTGAGAGACGTAGTAAGAGAAGCAAAAGTGAGTGAAGGGGAAAAGAAAGAGTCCACTTCGGATAAGATTATCAACAGTCTTCTGAGCCCGGTCGCGAATAAGGTCGCCGAGAAGGGCGCTGAAAAGAAGGCCAAGGCCACGAAGAAGGCGGCCAAGAAGAAAACCGCCCGTTCCGCAGCGGCTGCCGCGAGCGTGATTTCCGAGCCGGCGTCCTCGACCTCAGGCGTGGCCTTTTAAGCTCAGGCGCTCCTCCTGACGAGTTCAATATCCAGCTCTTTTTTGCAGAAGTACCAGTCAACGCACTCGTATCCTTCATGGGTTCGCGATGCTGCTTCGTCCACGGTTCCCGGTGGGGGGACGATGACCTTTTCGCCCGGCTGCCAGTTTTCCGGTGTGGCGACACCATATTGATCGGTCGTTTGCAGCGCGGTGAGCAGTCGCAGAAGTTCCGTCACGGACCGCCCGTTTGTCATGGGATAATAGACCATCGCCCGCATGACGCTTTTCGGATCAATGAGAAACGTGGCGCGAACGGCCGAAACCTGGCTTGCGCCCGGATGCACCATTCCGTAAAGTGTTGCCACTTTCATCGAAACATCCTCGATCACCGGGAACGGGATTTCGACGTGAAATTTTTCCTGAATATTCTTCACCCAGGCGATGTGCGAGTACTTACTGTCGATCGATAGCCCGAGCAATTCGCAACTGAGCGCCTTAAATTCCTGATGGTGCTTCGCAAATCCAATAAACTCGGTCGTGCATACCGGCGTGAAGTCCGCTGGATGCGAGAATAAGAGCAGCCACTTGCCATGGTAATCGCTGAGTTTCACGATTCCCTGGGTGGTTTTGGCCTCGAAATCCGGCGCGCGCTCGTGAAGCCGCGGCAAGCGGCCAAAGTTGGACATGGATTCTTCGTAAAGTTCTGGCATCGGTCACCCCCGGACGGCTTTCGCTAGCAATTCCCTGGCCATGGGCGCTCGTATCAATGCGAATGACGCAGCTGTTCATCCATTACTCAGTGCTCGTCGGAATGGCAGCTTTTTTTTGTCCTGGCGCGAAACTCCATTGCGCTGATTGACTGTTGTTGTTAGAGATTTCTCACCGATGTCACACAAAGAGAAAGTAACTGAAGTGAAATCTTCTTCGGCCGGACGTTCGCAAAAAGAGGTCGAGGAATTGGACCAGATAGTCATTCGGTTCGCGGGTGATTCCGGCGACGGAATGCAGCTGACCGGCGATCAGTTCACTACAGCATCCGCCATGATGGGCGACGATGTTGCGACGCTGCCGGATTATCCTTCCGAGATCCGAGCGCCGGCAGGAACGATCTTTGGTGTTTCAGGATTTCAGCTTCGGTTTGGCGGCTCCGAGGTGTTTACGCCCGGAGACACGATTGACGTTCTGGTTGCGATGAATCCCGCCGCGCTCAAGACGAATCTGCCCAGCCTCAAGGATCAGGGCATCATCATTTTGAATGAAGACGCGTTTACGCCGCGTAATCTTGAAAAAGCCGGCTACACATCCAATCCCCTCGAAGGAAACGAACTGCAGAAGTTCAAAATTTTTCGAGCGAACATCGGTAAGTTGACCCAGAACGCTCTGACCGGAAGCACTCTCAGTCCCAAGCAGGTTGACCTTTGCAAAAACTTCTGGGCACTCGGGTTGACCTACTGGCTCTTCAATCGATCGATGGAGCCGACAACCCGTTGGTTGAAAAAACGCTTCCAGTCCAAACCGGAAATTCTCGATGCCAATCTCAAAGTGTTGCAGTCGGGGTTTGATTTCGGTGAAACCGCTGAGATGTTCACGACCACTTACGCGATACGAAAGCACGAAACCAAGAGGCCCGGCACCTATCGCTATGTGACCGGGAACACCGCGGCCGCGCTGGGATTGATCGCGGCTTCGAAGCGCGCGGGGCTCAAACTTTTCGTCGGCAGTTATCCAATCACACCCGCGACCGACATTCTGCATGAACTCGCGAAGCACAAACAATTTGCGACCATTTATCAAGCGGAAGATGAAATCGCCGCTGTTGGCTCGGCGATTGGGGCCTCTTTCGGCGGCGCGCTTGCCGCGACAACAACTTCCGGCCCGGGGCTCTCGCTCAAGTCGGAGTTCCTCGGTTTGGCTTGCATGGTTGAACTTCCGCTGGTCATTATCGATGTGCAACGCGGCGGACCTTCGACGGGGCTCCCGACGAAGACGGAACAGTCGGACTTGTTTCAAGCCCTCTGGGGGCGGCACGGAGAATGTCCTTTGGTCGTTCTCGCGGCCAGTTCGCCACGTGATTGTTTTGATATCACCGTCGAAGCTTCGAGAATCGCGCTCAAATATATGACACCCGTGATCGTCCTGAGCGACGGTTATCTCGGGAATGGCGCGGAAGTCTGGCGGATTCCTGGCATGAAGGATCTTCCGGAATTTAAAACGATGCTCCATACGAACGTGGAAGGCTTCAAGCCTTACCTTCGTGACGAGACGACGTTGGCACGCCCCTGGGCGGTTCCGGGAACGCCGGGTCTTGAGCATCGCATCGGTGGTCTTGAGAAAGAAGATATTTCGGGAAACGTGAGTCACCATCCCGGTAATCATCAGAAGATGGTCGAATTGCGGGCCGAAAAGGTCGCCCGAGTTGCCCAGGAAATCCCGTCCATGGTCTCGTACGGAGATCCGAAGGCGGAAGTTCTGGTTCTCGGCTGGGGCAGTACGGCCGGAGTGATCAAGGAAGCTGTTCACGCGCTTTGCGAAAAGGGGCTCCCGATCGCTTGCGCGCATCTCCGACACCTGAACCCGCTACCCAAAGATTTGAAACCGTTTTTGAAGAAGTACCCGAAAGTCCTTATTCCTGAGAATAATATGGGGCAGCTCTGGTACCGCCTCAGGGCAGAGTATCTGATGGATTTCGAGAAGCTGAACAAGGTGCAGGGCCAGCCGTTCCGTGCAGACGAGATCGAAGCCAAAATCATGAGCATGCTGGGAGGTCGCCGATGACTACCACGGGTACCCCGACGAGCACGGGCACGAAGCTGATTCGAAAAGATTTTCTGAGTTCAATCGATCCGCGTTGGTGCGCGGGCTGCGGCTGCTATGGTGTTTTCAAGGCGATCACGAGTGTCTTCCCGACGATGGACGTTCCGCGTGAAAAATTCGCGATCATCTCCGGGATCGGCTGTTCGTCTCGTTTTCCTTATTACAGCAATACCTATGGCTTCCACACGATCCATGGCCGTGCGCCCACGGTCGCCATGGGTTTAAAACTCGCTCGCCCGGACCTGTCGGTTTGGGTGGTCACCGGCGATGGCGACGGCCTGTCGATCGGCGGTAATCATTTTATCCATCTCATGCGGCGCAATCCCGATATCAAGGTCATCCTCTTCAACAACCAGATCTACGGGTTGACGAAGGGCCAGGCTTCGCCGACGACGGCTGTCGGAACCAAAACCAAGACGACGCCGTACGGTTCGAATGACATTCCGATGCAACCCTTAGCGATGGCCATCGCTTCGGGGGCTACGTTCGCGGCACGTGCTCACGATTCAGACAATGAGCTTCTGACCGAAGTTATGACCGCGGCCGCCCGGCATAAGGGCGTCGCTTTTGTCGAGGTCATGATGAATTGCGTGATTTTTAATGACGGCGCGATCGAATCCATCACGAGCAAGACCACTCGGGCTGAGAACACCATCCGGCTCAGACAAGGTGAGCCGATCATGTTCGGTAATGACGCGAATAAGGGAATTCGGATGGGAAAAGACCATAGACCCGAGATCGTTCAAATGGGTCAAATGGCGGGGGGCCCTTCCAAGAGTGGCCTGATGGTTCATGACGTGACCGCTTTCGATTCGTCGGCGGCTTATATGTTGTCCCTGCTGTCGTCGCCAACGGCGTTCGGTGTTTTCAGACAGGTGAATGTTCCCAGTTACGAGCAGCATTACGAGGTCTCGGTGGACCCTGACGTGGACAAGTTGTTACGCAGCGGCACCACTTGGACGACCGGAGAAGACGGACAGAGTCGCCCGGTCGAAAGTTCGAAGCAGTCCTAGAGCAGTTCTTCAGGAGTAAATCAATTTATTATGGATTATTTTCTTATTGTCCCTTTTACGCTTCTTGCGGCTTTATTCGTCTTTGGTGGACTGGCGGCTTCCTTCCTTTTGGCGCCGCACCGGCCCGGCAAGGTGAAAAACTCCCCTTACGAGTGCGGCGAAAAAACGATTGGCACTTCCTGGGTGCAGTTCAACGTCGGCTATTACCTGTTCGCGTTGATGTTCCTGGTGTTCGATGTTGAAGCCGCGTTTCTCTACCCGTGGGCCTTGGTCTTTCGCGAGTTCGGGGCGGTCGCTTTGATCGAAGCCGGCATATTCATTCTCGTCTTGATCGCGGGTTTTATTTACGCGTGGAAAAAAGGAGCGCTCGAATGGGTATAATTACCGAGAAACTCCCCTGTTACATTGAGCCGATCCCGGGCGGTTCCCTGCTTCTGACGAGCATGGATGCCGTGATCAATTGGTCACGGGCGAATAGCCTCTGGCCTTTGACTTTCGGGACGAGCTGTTGCGCGATTGAAATGATGATGGCGACCGGGGCTCCCCGTCACGACACTTCGCGCTTTGGCGCCGAGGTTGCCCGGCCGTCGCCGAGACAGGCTGACCTCCTGGTTATCGCGGGGACGATCGTCAGGCGTATGGCTCCGAGGCTAAAGACGTTGTACGAGCAGATGGGCGAGCCGCGTTACGTGATGGCCACCGGATCTTGCGCGATCTCGGGCGGTCCTTTCATGTACAACTCGTATTCAACCATCAGGGGCGCGGACGAAATCATCCCGGTCGACGTTTATGTTCCTGGTTGTCCTCCTCGCGCTGAAGCGTTCTTTTACGGGTTGCTCACTCTTCAGAAATTGATCAAGGAAGGCGAAAGCGTTCGCAGACCAGGCGAGCGGAGAAAGCCGGTGCTGTCGGCGCTGCCCCCCGGGATCACGCTTGATCAGATCAGGGCAGAAATGGCCGCCGTTCTCAAGTCCGATGCGACCGTGAATGTGGAGCAGGCGGCGAAGAAATTGGAAAAGGAGTCACAAGATGGACAGTGCGAATCTGCTGACGGCTGTTGCTGCAGCCGAACCTAACGCGAAGCCGAGGGAAAAAGCGGATCGCGCCGCGGTCCAGGTTCCTGTCGGGAATCTTTCCGCGCTGATGAAGCGACTCCGCAACGATTCCACGTTCGCGTTCGACATGCTCTGCGATCATACCGCAGTCGACTGGTCGGAGCAGGGGACCTTCGAGCTTGTTTATCAGCTCTATTCGACGGTCCACGGGCATTATCTGATGGTGACCACCTCGGTTCCGAGGGTTAGCCCGATTGTGCCGACCGTGCGCGAATTTTGGCGGATCGCGGAGTTTCAGGAACGCGAAGTCTACGACATGTTCGGGGTGCTCTATGACGGCCATCCCGATCTTCGTAGGCTCTTTCTCGAAGACGACTGGAAGGGCTTCCCGCTTCGTAAGGATTACACGGACGATTTTATGCTGGAGAGACCCGAATGAGTGTTCATATCACGACTTTGGATGATCGCGTTCGATTGAGACAGGACGATTCCAGTCCGCTTTCGACGCAGGAGTATTTCGTCAACATGGGGCCGCAGCATCCGTCCACCCACGGCGTGCTTCGTCTTGTTCTGAAGCTCGACGGAGAGACGGTTCGCGAAGTGATTCCGGTTCTCGGGTACATTCACCGGGGAATCGAGAAGATGGGCGAACATCAGAGCTATCGACAGTTCGTTCATTTGTCTGACCGGCTCGATTATCTCTCAGCCCTGATCAACAACTGGGCTGTGTCGATGACCATCGAAAAAGCCGCGAATATCGAGCTGAACGACCGGATTCAGGTGATCCGGACGCTCATGGCCGAGCTTCAGCGCATCCAGAGCCACCAGCTTTGGTGGGGTGTTTTCGGGATGGATCTCGGCGCGTTCACGCCGTTCCTGTACGGGTTCAGAGACAGGGAAATCATCGCTGACATTTTCGAAGAGACAGTCGGCGCCCGCTTGACGATGAACTATATTCAACCGGGCGGGCTTATGTACGACATTCACCCCGGCTTCGTGAAGCGGGTGAAAGCGTTCCTTCAATATTTCAAGCCGAAGCTCGCGGAATACGAAACACTTCTGAGCGGAAACGTGATTCTCCAGGAACGTCTGCGCGGCGTCGGCCGGATGGACGGACAGACGGCACTTTCGATCGGTGCCACGGGTCCCGTTCTCAGGGCTTCGGGAGTCCCGCTCGATCTGCGCAAGTCCGAGGCTTACGGTTCGTACGGCAAGGTTGCTTTCGATGTCGTCATCGGCAAGAACGGTGATTGCTGGGATCGCTACTGGGTTCGTCTCGAAGAGATGCGCCAATCGATGAAGATCGTCGAGCAGCTCATCGACAATATTCCCGAAGGCAAGCACATGGTCATGAAGCCGGCGGTCAAGATCAAGCTTCCCGAGGGCTGCTACTACAACCAGGTCGAAACGGCTCGCGGCATCCTGGGTGTTTATATTGTTTCAGACGGCAAGGAATCCCCCTACCGGATTCATTTGCGTACACCGAATTTCAACAATCTCTGGGCTATCACCGAAACGGCCGCTAACTGGAGGCTCGGCGATCTTGTCGCGATCCTCTCGTCGCTTGACGTCGTCGTGCCGGATATCGATCGCTGATTTAGAGAATGGAATCGAATTTTATGACAGGAATTACCGAAAATATCTGGCAGGCAAAGACAGTTGCACAGCGCGCGGCGGAAGCACTCCCTGAGAGCGTCTGGTTTGCCTTGGGCTACATGGTTTTGGGCGTGGTCGGCGTGGCGGCGTTTATTGCCGTCCTGGGAATGGGCCTGATCTACGCCGAGCGCAAGATCGCGGGACACTTTCAGTGCCGGCTTGGGCCGATGAGGGTGGGTTGGCACGGCATCTTCCAAACGGTTGCTGACACCCTGAAGCTTCTTCTCAAGGAAGACGTCGTTCCGGCGCAGGCGGATAAGTTTTTGCACATTCTCGCGCCGCTTTTCACGCTGCTCGGGACGATTCTGGTTTTGGCCGTGCTCCCGATGAGCCCGATTGTACATGTTTCGGACGTCAATATCGGGGTGGTTTATGTCGGTGCGGTGAGCGGTTTCGGCGTGCTCGGGATTCTCCTCGGCGGCTGGAGTTCGAACAATAAATGGTCGCTCCTCGGCGCGATGCGAGCCGGCGCGCAGATCATCTCGTACGAAATTTCGGCGACCCTGGCTTTGCTCGTAGTCGTGCTGTTCTCTGGTACTCTGCGTCTCTCCGAGATTGTCGAAAGTCAGGCGGCCGGCTGGTGGATCTGGCGAGCGCATGGAGTAGGGATTGTCGCGTTTCTCCTTTTCTTCATCGCGTCTTTGGCCGAGATCAACCGTACGCCCTTCGATATTCCAGAAGGTGAAAGCGAGCTGACGGCTGGATTTCATACCGAGTATTCTGGAATGCGGTTCGCGTTTTTCTTTCTCGCGGAATTCATCAACATGTTCATCGTCGCCGCGCTGACGGCGACTTTGTTCCTCGGTGGTTGGATGCCGTTTCACATCGGTGATTTCGCGGGCTTCAACGCGATCATGGATATGATTCCTCCGGGCCTCTGGTTCACCGGGAAGACGGCTTTCCTCGTGTTCCTGATCATGTGGTTCCGTTGGACATTCCCGCGATTGCGCGTTGACCAGCTGATGCGGCTCGAGTGGAAGGTCCTGCTCCCGATCGGTTTCGCCAATCTGATCGCGGCGGCCGTGGTCGTTTTGTTCAATTTTTATTTCTTTCCGGTGCGCTAGGCCGGTCTTTGGTGAGGTCGAATTATGATGCAAGCTACTGACAAGCAGGAAAACCCGACCCGATCCGGCCTGGTGACCGCGCCTGAACTCAAGCGTCACGGCTTTTTTCGGAATGTTTTTTCAGGAATCAAGTCGCTTCTCGAAGGGATGAAGGTCACGTTCCACTATCTGTCCCACCCCTCAACCGTGGTGACTCAGCAGTATCCCGAGAATCGCGCGACGCTCAAAATGATGGAGCGTTATCGGGCTCTTCTCACGATGATTCATGACGAGAACGGGCTCCATAAATGCACGGGTTGTCAGATCTGCCACGACAATTGTCCGAACGCTTCGATCAACGTGGTTACCCGGAGTAATCCGGTTTCCGGCAAGAAGGAACTCGACCGTTACATATGGCGCATGGACAGTTGCACCTTCTGTAATCTTTGCGTTCAGGTCTGCCCATTCGGCGTTCTGAAAATGGACGGCAGTTTTGAAGGCGCCGTGTACGACCGCCGGCTCTTTGTTTTCACGCTGAATCATTATGCCGGACCGGCGGCTGGCCTGCTCGCGAAGGTCGCCGATCCCGAGGAACGCAAAAAAATGATCGAGCCACGCGACCGTTATTCCGGACCCGTTCCGCTGAACGGCCAGGAACTCGCGGGCGTCAAAGCCTTGAAGAAAGCCGAATCGGGCTGTTGCGGAGGTTCGGGCGGCTGCTGCTCCGATTCGCAGGGTTCACAGGGTTCGAAGGAGATGAAGTAATGACCACTACCGTTTTAACTGCCTTGTTTTATGTTCTTGCGGCCTGTTCGGTGCTGCTTGCCCTTGCGGTCGTGACCACCCGGCGCATTCTCAGGGCTGCCGTTTATCTGATGGGAGTTCTCCTGATGAGCGCGGGCTTCTTTTTGCTCCTTGGGGCGGAATTTCTGGCCGGTGTACAGATCCTTGTATACGTCGGCGGCATCGTCGTTCTGCTGGTTTTCGCCGTGATGCTCACGCGTTCCGTCGAATTGTTGGAGGACGAGCCGAGCATCGGCCGCAAGCTTCTGGGCTATGTCGTCGCAGCCGGCTTCCTGATCATGAATGTGGCGCTGCTCGCGACCACGGAGTTCAGAGTGCTGCGAGAGGGCACCTTGCCAGCGGGCAATACGGCGGCGCTCGGACGCAAACTTCTGGACTACGGCCCGCAGGGGTACGCGCTTCCCTTCGAGGTCCTGTCCATTTTGCTTCTCACGGCGATGATCGGCGGTATCGTGATCGCGCGCAAAACCGGGCCGGTCGCGACCGGTAAGCTGGAACAGCCGGGTCAGGGCGGCTCCGATCGCTTCGGCGCGCAGACCACCACGATTCAGGGGAGTTAAGGAGAGTTATGATGTCGTTTTCGGAAATATTCGTGCAAGCCCCATCCGCCGTACATTGGCTGATCCTTTCGTCTCTTCTTTTCTCGATCGGCATTTACGGGATACTGACCCGAAGAAATGCCGTAGGGATTCTGATGTCGACGGAGTTACTGCTCAATTCGGCATCCTTGAACTTCGTCGTTTTCAATAAATTCGTCGCGCCGTCTTCGGTTGACGGGCAGGTCATGTCGCTTTTCGTGATTGCCGTGGCAGCGGCCGAGGTCGTGGTCGGAATGGCGATCTTCGTCGCGCTCTTCAAATGTCGTAAGACGGTCGACGTGACTCAAATGAACCTGATGCGGAATTAGGCAGGGGTAACACTATGATGTTTCAAAATCTCGGTTTCATGTTGAATCATACCTGGCTGATCCCGGCGATTCCGTTTTTTTCGTTTTTGCTGGTAGGTCTTTTTATCCGGCCGCGCTCGCCGAAGCTCGCGGGAATCGTGGCGACTGTCGCGGTATTCGCGGCGGCCTGTTGCGCCTATGTGCTCGCGTGGGAGTATTTTCATCTCTTCCCGGCGGGCACCGAGAGGCATGCGCTTGTTCCCTGGAATTTCGAGTGGCTTCGCTATCAGGAGCATCTCGCGGTCAGGGCCGGCGTACTCGTGGACCCCATCTCGGTCCTGCTGATGGTGGTTGTCACAACCGTCAGCGCGCTCGTTCATCTATATTCGATCGGCTACATGCATGGTGACCAGGGCTATGGGCGATACTTTACCTGGCTCAATCTCTTCACCTTCAGCATGCTTGGCCTGGTCGTCGCGCCCAATATTCTCCAGATGTATGTTTGCTGGGAACTGGTCGGCGCGAGTTCGTTCCTGCTGATCGGGTTTTATTATGAAAAGCCTTCGGCGGTCGCCGCGTCGAAAAAGGCGTTCATCGTCACCCGGTTTGCCGACCTTGGTTTTCTGCTCGGTGTTATTATTCTCGGGTACTATGGCTACCACTTTTTTGGGGAACTCTCTCCGGCACTGGCTCAGCAGATGGGGCAGTACACGGCGGGAGGTGTGGTCGATCCTTTTGACTTCGCCTACTTGACCCATCCCGAAGTGCTTTCGAAATTCGTCGGTCTTGGCACTGGCTTCCTGGGCGTGAGTTTGCTCACGATGGCGATGGTTCTCGTATACATGGGGGCGGCAGGTAAAAGCGCCATGTTCCCGCTCCATATCTGGTTGCCGGACGCGATGGAAGGCCCGACACCGGTTTCGGCGCTCATTCACGCCGCGACGATGGTCGTGGCGGGCGTTTACCTGGTCGCGCGAACGTTCCTTGTTTTCGCGACATCGGGCGACGCTTTGATGGTAGTTGCCTATATCGGCGCTTTCACCTCGCTCTTCGCCGCGGTGATCGGCTGCACGCAGGATGATATCAAACGGGTCCTCGCGTTTTCGACTTTGAGCCAGCTCGGTTACATGATGTTCGCTCTTGGCGTCGCGACCATGGATCATCCGCTCGGGTACACTGCTTCGATGTTCCATTTGTTCACGCACGCTTTTTTCAAGGCGCTTCTGTTTCTTGGAGCGGGAGCGTTGATCCATGCGGTTCATAGCAATGAGATCTGGGACATGGGGGGGCTTGCGCGTAAGATGCCGATCACCCATGCCACGGTCCTCATCGCGACGCTCGCGATCGCGGGAATCTGGCCGCTGGCCGGCTTCTTTTCGAAGGACGAAATCCTCGTTTCGGCGCTGGAAAACCAACACTACGGGATTTTCGGCCTCGGGCTTCTGGTCGCCGGGATCACGGCTTTCTATATGTTTCGCATCTACTTCGTTTCGTTTTGGGGCAAGGCGCGAAGCAAGCATGCGGAGCACGCGCACGAAGCGCCTCTGGTCATGCTGATTCCCCTGATGATTCTGGCCGTGCTTTCGGTTGTGGCGGGCTGGGTGCCGATGGGTGAATTCGTTTCGCTCGGCGGTGCCTCACACGGCGCCGCGGAAGGCGCGCATCACGGGATCAATTGGGCGGTCGCGGGGCCGAGCTTATTCGTCGCGGCGATCGGCATTTCCGTCGCATGGTTTCTCTACGGCTCGGGTCACGAGGAGCGGTCGAAGTCAGTCGCGTCTTCTTTGGGCGGGGTCTATACCACGATCAAAAGGAAGTTTTACTTTGATGAATTGTATCTTTTCATCACGCACAAGGTGGTCTTCCGCTTCGTTGCGGCGCCGATCGCCTGGTTTGATCGGCACGTCGTGGATGGCGGGGTGAATCTGAGTGGCTGGATCACACGGACTTCCAGTACCGCTTTGAGCCGGCTTCAAACGGGGCAGGTTCAGACGTACGGCGCCTGGTTTGTGGGCGGATCGATTGGCGCGCTTTTGGTTCTCTGGCATTTGATGTTTTGAGTGAGGATGATTGAAATGGGTTTGCTAAGTTGGCTGATACTTTTGCCGTTCCTGACAGCGCTTGCGGTGGTTTGCGTTCCAGCGAGACGCTGGATGATGATCCGCTGGATCGCCCTCGCAGGCACGGGGTTGCACCTCATCTTGACGGGGATTGCCACGTTCCGATTCTGGGGACTGGCGATGCCCGATGTTGCCTCTATGAAGACGGCGACTCTGATGAAGCTTTATCTCGTCGAGCAGGTTCCCTGGTTCCAGACCCTCGGAATTCAATATCACGTGGGAGTGGACGGGATCTCGATGGCAATGGTCATTCTGACCTCGATCATCATCTTTACCGGGGTTTTGGCGAGCTGGAATGTGAAGGAGCGGACGAAGGAATTCTTCGTGCTGCTTTTGACGCTCGTAACCGGGGTGTTCGGCGTCTTCTTGAGCTTTGATCTGTTCCTTTTCTTCATGTTCTATGAAGTCGCGGTTCTCCCCATGTATCTGCTCATCGGGATCTGGGGAACCGGGCCGAAAGAGTATGCGGCGATGAAGCTCACCCTGATGCTCCTTGTGGGGTCTGCCTTCATTTTGGTCGGCATTTTGGCCCTTTACCACGCGTCCGGGCTACACACATTCGATCTGACCCGGCTCGCGCAGGTCAGCTACTCGACGGATCTCCAGTACTGGGTTTTCCCGATGCTCTTTGTGGGATTCGGGGTGCTCGGCGCGCTTTATCCATTTCACACCTGGTCACCGGACGGGCACGCTTCGGCCCCGACCGCTGTCTCGATGCTTCACGCCGGCGTGCTCATGAAGCTCGGCGGGTATGGTGCACTTCGAATTGCCGTTTATCTTTTGCCGGATGGCGCGAAAGATTGGGGCCTTTTCTTCATGGCTCTGACCACGATTAATATTCTTTATGGTTCGTTCGGCGCTATTGTTCAGAAAGACTTGAAGTATTTCACCGCGTATTCGTCAGTCAGTCATTGCGGTTTCGTGCTCTTCGGCGTCGCCGCGCTTAATCTGATGGGGGTTAAGGGTGCCGTGATTCAGATGTTCAGCCACGGAATCATGACGGGGCTCTTCTTCGGTCTGATCGGCATGGTTTACGGCCGAACTCATACCCGCATGATCAATGAAATGGGCGGTCTGGCGAAGGTGATGCCGTGGCTTGCCGTTTGTTTCTATGTGGGTGGTCTAGCCTCATTGGGCCTGCCCGGCTTTTCGGGCTTCGTCGCTGAATCCCATGTTTTTCTCGGGGGCTTCTTCGGAAATCCATGGACGAACGCGGTGGCCATGAAAACTCTTACCGTGATCGCGACCTTGTCGATTGTCGTGACTGCGGTTTACGTTCTCCGCGGCCTCGCGAGAGTTTTCCAGGGACCGATCGAGAATCATCATTTTTTGGAACTGACGGATGCCACGCTGACCGAAAAGATCAGCACGGGGGTTCTGGTCGCGACCCTCGCTTTCGCGGGCATCATGCCTTGGTTTCTGATCGATCTCATCGAATCTTCGATTATGCCGATCATCAACCGGCTTCACGCGACTGGAACGATGGTGGCTTTTTATTAGGGGGTTTTGTGACAACGAGGCCCGTGCCGCTCATGAATAGAATGTTTTGAGGATAGAAATATGTGGATGTTACCTGAATTGATCATCATTGGAACGGCGTTCATACTGCTATTCACCGATCTGTTCTTGACCGAACGGCGGAGAATAGTGCTGGCGCCGTTGGCTCTGTTCGGAATCGCGGCCGCGACTGCCGTGACACTGTATCTTATGCCCGGACAGGGCGAGATGCTGGGCGGGCGCTTTGCGGTCGACAGTGTTTCGTGGTGGTTCAAGTTGGTTTTCCTGCTTTCAGGCCTGCTGACCGTCGCGATTTCAATGGACCTTTTTGACTCGCGTGTTGCCGTCAAAGATCCGAATATTCGTGCGAGGGGTGAGTTCTACACCATTCTTCTGTTCTCGCTCGCCGGCGCGATGTATCTCATTTCGGCACGAGACATCGTTACCCTGTACGTCAGCCTCGAACTCGCGACGATTCCGCTCTACATTCTTGCCGCCTGGAAGCGTGATTCGCTCTCCGGTGAAGCCGGTTTGAAATACGTGATTCTCGGCGCGCTTTCCTCCGGGCTGCTCCTTTACGGGCTTGGGCTCATGTACGGCCTGACCGGGGAGACCCATCTTGATATGATCGGCCGGACAATGACCCCGGCTCCGGCATTCTGGCTCGCAGCCGCGATGATCACGGCTGGTGTGGGATTCAAGCTCACGATTGTTCCTTTTCATATGTGGGCGGCGGAAGTTTATCAGGGAGCACCGACTCCTGTTACCGCTTACCTTTCGGTTGCCTCGAAGGCGGCCGGGCTTGCGCTCATGTTCCAGCTTTTCTACCGCGCGATGGGGCAATTCCTCGATCATTGGAGTCTTCCAATCGCGCTCTTTGCCGCATTGACGATGACCCTGGGGAACGTCGTCGCGGTGACCCAGCAGAATATCAAGCGATTCATGGCGTTCAGTGCGATTTCGCAAGCGGGCTATCTTATCATGGGCTTTCTCGGCACCTCGAGTGAAGGCGTGCCGGCCATGCTCTTTTACATGCTCGTTTATATCGTGACAAACTTGGCTGTTTTCGCGGTCATCATGTTTTACTCGAACCAGACAGGGCGAGAGGACATCAAAGACTACCGCGGGCTCGCCCGGGTTAATCCGCTCGTTGCTTTGGCGATGATGGTCGGTTTGTTCAGTCTTGCCGGGATTCCGCCGCTTTCGGGATTTGTCGGAAAATTTTTTCTATTTAGCGTGGCGTCAAAAGCGGGCTTCCATTGGTTGGTTGCTGTCGCGGCCGTAAATTCCACGATTTCACTCTATTATTATTTGCGGATCGTTCGCCAAATGTACATAGAGCCGGTGGGCGCGGGCGACCAGGCACTCACCGTCACTCCGGCTCTCGCGATCACGATTACCGTGACATCGTTGTCAACTGTAGTGATGGGGATTTTGCCCATGTTTTATGAGTCGGTTCATGCTCAGACGCTGACCTGGTTTCTGCCGTTCATAAAATAAAGCCGTCGGGAATAGCCCTCGGGTTAGGTTGCATTTAGAATAATTCGAGATAAGCCACCGGGAACCCGGTCGAGGCCGACCCAATCCGTGGCTATAAAATCTCCATATTTAAACTGCTTTTTGCGTAACTTCTGACCTTACTGTTGTGGTAAGGTCGGGCCAGTTAACTCAATACTACTTATGACGGAGGCTCCACACATGACAGAAACGGCAGGGCGTTTTCCATTCCCCGGGATTCTGA
>MEQK01000135.1 GCA_001770175.1 Bdellovibrionales bacterium RIFOXYD1_FULL_55_31
ATCCCGGATTCTCGATACCTTGTTCGATCTGGCCACCCAAAATATCGACGATCTTGGTCAATTTGCTCCCGAAACTCTGTCGGAATTTCATGGCAACCATCACCACTACGGCCAAGATCAAAATGTATTCGGTCGTGGACTGACCCCGTTCGTCCTCCAGGAAATTTTTTAAAAATCGTCTTATTCTCATTGCGCAGCTCCTTGCCCGCCTCCATTCACTCATCGGAAGCGACACAGGAAAACATGACCTCCTCCCCCAAAAAATACGGAGATCTACTTATAGTATGAAATCACAGACAAGAACGGTCAATAATTAAAAGACATTACTTAACTGCTTGAAATCACGTCAAAACGAAACAAATACAGCGGACGTGTTTTCCTTGTAAGTCCCCCTCCCGAGAAGGGCCACGGCCTCGTTCGCCGCATCTTCGGGAGCCAGCCCCTGTAGCTGAAGGGTCATGAGATCTTCGCGAATCGCCGTCCCGGGATCACTGGTCTGCAGGAGAAGCCAGTCACAGGCCTGAATTCGATACTCCAGAATCTCGGGTTCAAGATCATCCACAATGCCCACGGCCATCAGGGGAACCCGAGCCTCGTCACGGCCGGAAGCACGATTCGCAAGAAACGGATCTATTAAACGGCCGTAAGTTCTCGGGGCCACGAGTTCTGTCACGACCCCGTTTCGAAAAAGCCACGCCGTGCATGCACCCACATTCGCGAGCGCCAGCAGGTCGCCATCCATGTAGCCTGCAAGCAGGGATGCCCCCCCTTTTTCGTGAACGTTCTTGCCCTGGTTCAGCACCAGAAGCTTACGATTGGCGTGAATCAGGGCATTAAAAAGAACATTCCCGGCGAGTGAAAAATACGATCGGAGCACGAAAGGCAGGGTCGCCTCCAAATCTCCCGCTTCCTTGATCAAAAACCCTCGCACCGATTCGCACGCGGTCTTTGCGGCGAGCGCTCCAGGGCCAGGCCCGCCAAAACCATCGGCAATACTGAAGATCCCTTTTTCGGCGGTTACCAGGACGTAGTCCTCTTGCCCTGGCCTGGCGCCCGGATCAGAAAACGCGGACACCGCTTTAATCACGGTCTCCCTCATGGCAAAGGCTCGTCTTTCTTGAAATAGTGACTGAGCTTGCGTTGAGCGCGCTCGTAATAAATATCATCCCGGGGCGCGGTCGACAGACATTCCTCGAATTTTTTCTTCGCAACCGCGAAATCGCTGTAACTTTCGGCAAGCACCGCCTCGGTATACAGTCCCTTTGCGCGGTCGTGGAGAATTCCCTTGAGCCGATCCATCCCGGCGTGAGCGGCGCGATGGGTCGGATCGACCTGGGCGGCCTTTTCGTAAAGCTGAAAAGCTTTCGCCAATTCACCGGATTCCTCCAGCTGCGTCGCTTCCTGCATGATTGGCTCGCGTTTCGCCGCAATCGCGGCCCGCGATTGGGCAATCCGGCGCGAAGCCATCGCCGTGACTTTCTTATCCGTGGCGCCCATTTCGAAGATTCTCCTGAACAGGGCGATCGCGCTGTGATGTTTCTGCTGCTTCCTCAATACCAGGCCTTCCTGGTATGTCGTCCAGGCCTGCCGGTTGATTTGGGCGCGGATTTCGCGCTCTTGCTCACGAAGCCTCTTCTGCTCCTCGTATTCCTCAAGTTCCTTTTTCCAGGCGGCGATTTCCTGACTGTCGGGATCGAGCGCAAGCACCTGCGAGAAGAGTTCTTTGGCCTGTTCATAATCCTTTTTCTTCATCCGCTCGCGGACTTCTTCGGTAAGCTGCGCGATCTTCGCTTTTAGCCGCGCTTCTTCCTCGCGCTTTTTCTTTTCCTCCTGAAGTGCCTCGATTTTTCGCTTTTCTTGGGTTGCATAACGCTGAATCTCTCGCGCCTTCTCGTCTCCTGGAAGGAGTTCCAGGACTTTATTGAGTTCATAAAGCGCCTTATCAAACTCGCTATTCTTGAAATAATCCCAAGCCATGTTCCGTTGTGTTTCGACGAACTTTTTTTGCTCTGGGGTCAGATTGTCATAAGTCGGCGGAAGCTTTTCAGTCGCCATCGCGCTCGGTCTTGTTTTAGGATTCTGTTTTGCCGCATTCTGCCGAGGAGTCTCGTCCTCCATCGCCCACCAGAGCACCAGAAAAAGAATGGACGCGATGAGAAATTGCCGAGGCTTGGGCTGCGCCCGGAATTTCTCCAATAACGTCGCTTTTCGTCCGGGGCCGACTCCGACGATTCCCGTGATGGGCCCGGTCGAAAACCTGGACAAATTTGGATCGCTGACCGGAGGGGGCTCTTTTGGCGCTTGTAGACTGACATGGCTCGGCGGCTGTTCGAATTTCGCCCCTGATTCGGTCAGCTGCGGGAGAACGATTTCAGGAAGGGCGGCCAGGGATTCGGCCGGTTGATCGTTCGGCTGCTCGACGGGCTGCTCGATGGGCTGCAACGATATGAAGTTTTTTTCCTGCGCTTTGAACTCGACACTTGAGGCTTGAAAAAGGAATTCGATTTCTCCGATCCTTATTTTGTCATCACCGGTAAGTTCCTGTTCCGTTATTTTGTTCCCGTTCACGAAAGTGCCGTTCGCGGAATCCAGATCCTTGATGACGAAGTTCATGCCCGACTTCCGGATCAGGGTGTTCTTCCGAGATGCCTTCTTATCATTCAGGACGATTTCACAATTCTTGCCTCGTCCAATCGTGATCTCGTCTTTGGTCAGCTCAAATTCTTCGACGTTCGCCTCTCCCGGCTTGAAAATGAGCCTGATCGCGATTCTTCCTAGCGGAGCAACCTTGGTGGGAGCATCGCTGTCCGCGAGAATGACCTCGGAAATTTCGATCTCCTCCGCCGGCGCCAGCACGGGTGGAGCGGCTGCAGCGGGAGCGAGCCGCTGCCCATCGGCCTGCACCATTTCCGGCTCGCCGCCTTCGGCAACAGGGTCGATTAATTCCAGCTTCCCACCCAGACTATTTGCTTCTAGATCGGGATCCTTCCGGCCGGCATCCCCGAGTTCATTCCCGGTGGAAGGCCCATTGAGCGGAAGATCAAGAACGGCCAATTCGGCGTTCGGTCCCGGCTCGGCAGCGACCGACTGGTCCTGTGTTTCAAGCGGTCGCGTCGGGTCCTTGTTCCCGAGCTGAGGGAGGTTATTTGCCGAAAGCACCGGCGCGCTTGCCCTCTCGGGGGCCTCCGTCGCCGCTTCGGCAATCTTAAGCTGCAAGACGTACGGACCAAGCGAAAGGACATCGCCTTCCTTTAGAATGGCTTTTGTGCAGTCGCGACCGTTGACGAGAAGAGGGGCAAACTCGCTTTTTTTCTCTACTTGAACGCCATCTCCGGTCAGGCGAAAAAGAACATGTTGCCGCGAAATCGCGCGATCTTCGAGACGGATAACGCAACCTTCGGATCGTCCGAGGATGGCCTCGCCCTCAATCGGCACGGATCTGATCATCTCACCGTTTCGAAGAATGTTGAGGATCGGGGCGGCGCCCATCTTTATGTGCCCTCCCCTTGCGACGTCTTCCGAATTTTATCGAGTTGTTCTTTCGCTTCGGCCAAGGCCGGGTTGGTTTGGTCACGGAAAAGCAATCGCGTAATCGCCTGGAAGTGGCCACGCGCTTCCCTCAGTTTGCCGGCTTCGATGCTTTTTTTGCCCGTTTCGAGATGAAATCGAACTTCTTCCTCGATTTCTTTGTTGCAGTTATCCAGATAAAGCCTCGCTAACGGATGACCGGGGGCAACCTGTAGAACCGTTTCAAACTGCATTCTGGCACGAAGATAGTTACGTTCACGGTACTCGCGGAACCCGGCCTTGAAAAACACTTCCGCGCTCTTGCTCATAACGGAAAGTTCGGACCCCGGCAGATAAGAAGCGATATCCCTGGCTTCGGCTGGAGGCTTTTTCTGCTGAACCGGTGCTTTCGTCGTATCCGGCTCGATCAGGAACAGGACCCCGAGGACCGCAACGGCAGCTATGAGCAATTTCGGGTTTTTTGAAATTTTCGCGAAGAGCGACGCGTCTGGCTGCTTCTGGTCGGACTTTTTGCCGCTAATTCCTCGAATCCTTTCCCGCTGAGCCGCGAATGCGGCTTGTTCCGACTGGATCTGATGAGAGCTCCTGGGGGGAGCCGAGAGCATCTTTGTACCAAGATCGGCTGAAATGAGTTCGAATGTTGTTTCTCCGAGCGTCACGGTATCGCTCGGTCCAAGAGCGCCGCTACGCGCGGGAGTTCCATTATGAAGCAAACCATTTGAACTCCCGAGGTCCTGGATATTCCAGCCCCGCTCGGTAAACGTGATCGAAGCATGAACTCGGGAAGCCTTCAGGTCGGAAACGACAATATCGTTTTCGTCTCCCCGACCGATCGTCACCTTGCTCGCGGTGATGATGTAGACCGACCCGTAATCCGGACCTTGAACGACCTTCAACCTGGCCATTTCGCCAGGTTGCCTGGGTGCGGACGCTTGCTTGAGTTTCGCCGCTTTAGCCATTGTTATCGGCCCTCACGACAAGCACTAAATATCCCTTGAGCTGACCGGCTCGCGTAATTACGCCAGAAGCGTGAACTTTGTAGAAGAGTCCTGAAAATTCGTAATCCTCGGCAATCGGATCTCCGGCTGGATTTGCGGTCACACGATCCAGCAGATCCGTGGTGAAAGCTCCGAGAGCTTCTTCGCGAACCACGAGTGGAAGCGTCTGCCCAATCGCGCCCTCCACCCGGATGCCGCTGATCTCCTCAAAAACGCTGTTCATGTAGGCGATTTTGCGCTCAGAATCACAGAGAACCATACCCAGTCTGCCCAGCTCCCCAATCGCGCGGATCGGGATGATATAGTCCTCAATCGTCGGCCCGGATTCCGCGTTCTTTTCGAAAGCATTCGTCCCGCGCGGGACCCGCTGAAGAGTCGCGTTGATCAAATCCCAAAGCGGCGCGGTCTCCTCAAATTTGAACTCATGTGTGACCTGGGGCAATTCGCCCTTGAGCACCTTATCCATATCGTCGCTCAAGACCTGAAACGGACGAAGCGTCAACTTATACATAATCATGAGGATGATCGCTCCAAGGATACCAGTCAGGATGAGCGTTTCTGAATAGACGACTCCGATCTCCCCAGCTTCGGGTGTCGATAACGAAGTATCGATCGAAACGACTGCCATACCGCGGATAACGTTCTTTCCCATCGACGGGTTCAGGACCAAGAGCGGCTCTATCGCGGTTATCGTTGATTCGTCGATTTCAGTCGTCATGCCTGTTTCGCGTCCCGCGCGAAACGCATCACGCGCCCTGACAGCGAAAACGGCCTCAGGACCGGACATCAAATACTGATTGAATTTCTTTCCCGGAGCGATGATCCGGTTATCCATATCGATCAAAACCGCGAGCCGAACGCCTTCCGCGTACTCGGCCAGTCCAATATCCGCTTTGGTTTCGGCACCACTCGCGACGTGGGGGGCATTGAAATCGGCAATCTGCTTTGCCATGAACCGGGCCCGGCGCGCCGACTCTTTTACGATCCCCTGCCGAGCGGAATCGACGAGCGGAGTGACAGAGATCATCAGATTAGCCAACGCGAACGCCGCAAACAGCGCGACGCAGATCAACTTCCATTCATGTTTGAGATTGAGCCCATAGAAAAAGGGCATGACTCTGTTTTCAAAATACCAAAGCGCCTTGCCCTTCAGATCCTTCGGCATGACGTTCGGGTCATTCAGCGAATTCAGGTTAGCCAGGTTCCCGGTTTCTTTCAGTGGATCTGACTGCGGCGATGCGGAGTTATCCTTTCCGATGGGGAATCTGACGACATTAGCGAAATTGGCCACGGCCGGCGGGAACTGAGGCGCTCTTGCGAGAGGATTATCGACTTCCAAGACATATTCTCCGACGCTGATTTTATCGCCCGGCTTGAGCGCCTTCATCCGCGTGAGAATGCCGTTCACGAATGTCCCGTTTGAGCTGCCTTGATCTTTGATGATGATTTCGCTGTTTTCGACGACCAGGACGCAGTGACGTTTCGATACTCTTGAGGATTGCAGAACGACCGCGCTACCGGCCTGACGGCCGATCGAATTCTCGCCCTCGTGGATAGCAAAGCTGCTTCCACGGTTAGGGCCAGCGATGATCGTCAGCTTATACATAGCTCATCCCCTGCGCGAATGGCGCATCTCCCGATCGTACCGACCGGAAGTTCCAGCGTTTCAGTGGCCCTGGAATCCCTGAGAGGCAGAAATCTCCACGGCCGCACCCCGGCGTGAACCGAAGAGACTTTCCAATTCGTCCTTCCTTCCGCAGTCCTTTCTCTGCGGATAAAAACGACATCAATCGAGATGCTCATGAACCACATGTGGATGTCATTACAGCGTGGAAACAACATCCCCTCCCCGCTCGCAAACGCGGTTGTCCCGATCAATCCTCTGAGGCGATCAAAAAAACGCTCCGCCACATAGCATTTATCGGCAATAACCGCTTGATTTGTTAGGGACTGCACCCTTTGGGTGTTGCTGCGCTGCGCCACCTCTTTTTTATGCCGCATGCGCCCTCACTTGCCTGAGGGGTAAACGCACTAAAAACCGGGTATTTGGATGCGACGGATCAAGCAATAATTCCCCGCGATGCGCCTCAACCAGCTGCTTTGAGATGCTCAATCCCAAGCCCAGTCCTTTGCCGGGCGGCTTGGTCGTAAAAAACGGCTCGAGCACTCGTTCGCGGAACTTCTCAGGAATTCCAGAACCACTGTCCGTTACAGAAAGCTCAATCGTACCGCCGAGTACGCGGCTGGAGAGTTGAACCCACTTTCCTTCGGCGGCAAACCCGGAGCCGGAATCCGCAAGTGCATCAAAGGCGTTATTCAAAAGGTTAAAAAGCACCTCGGAAATCTGAGTCGCACGGCATTCGAGAATCACCCCAGGCGGCGGATATTCAACGTGAACCTGGATTCCAGCGAGCCTGAAACGAGCCGAACATAATTCAAGGGTTTCATCGATAACCGATTTCAGCGGAACAGAGTGGAATGAAAGGGTTTCCGTTCCACTCTCGATTTCCTTCAACCCGTTCAAAATTGCCGAAATGCGCTTCGCCATTTTCTGCATCTCTAGGGCGGCCTTTGCGAGCTTTTCGGGATCGATCTGTTTCGTCTCGGCCCAGTTTTGGATCTGGCTAGATTTCGCTGTGATTACGCTGAGAGGGTTGCTGAGTTCATGGCAAAGCTGAGCCGCGAAATGACCTCCGCTGCTCGGCTTCGATTCAATCCCAAAAACCAGGCGAGCAACCACCCCGCCCAGACGGCGCAGTTTTGAAAAAAAGCGTTTCGGCAAATAAAGACCCGAGCTCATCTCTTCTCGTTTCGGTCCAATCCCGAGAAATGATGAGGATTTAAAAATTGTTTTCCTGTTCGTGGCTTCTCGCCGCCGACAACGTCCCCGACCGCGTTATCGAAACGCGGGCACGCAGAAGCTCGTCGAAGTCAGGCGCGAATTCGGAATCGATCGCGTGCTCAATGGTTCCGATTTTCCGGCGTCACGCCAGGGATTGCCCGATTGGATCACCAGAATTCCGGGTCTCATCGAACTGGAACTACCGCGTGAACGCCACGTAAGCGCCGCCGATCAAACCTGCCTCGTTATGCAGGGACGAAACCGCGAGTTTCGGCATGAGGTCAATACCGACACGCCGGCGCGCGAGTAGCACCTCAAGGCGTTTCCGGGTGGTACTGAGAAACAAGTCGGAAGTCTGCGCAAAGCTCCCGGTGAAAACGACGATCTCCGGGCAGTAGATCACGGCATAATTTTGAATGGCGACGGCCATCATCTCGGCGTATTCGTCAAACGCGGCGATCGCCTCACGATCCCCTTTTCGAGCGAGTTCAGCCATGCTCTTCGCATCAAGCTCAAGATCCGGACTCTGTTTCGAAAATCGCCCCTGATTGCGACGGGTGAAATTCCGCCCCGAAAGATATGCTTCCGCGCAGCCGGTATTGCCACATCCACATGGAGCTGACGCATCGTCTGAATTAATAATCACATGCCCCGCTTCAGGGTGAAGGCCGCGACCAGCCCGAAGAAGGTTCCCGTTAGAGATGATTCCGGTCCCCAAGCCGGTTCCGAGCGTCAAAATCATGGCGTTGTCGTAACGTTTCGCCGCTCCGATCCAATGCTCTGCAAGCATGGCGGCTGCGGCATCGTTCTCAAGATAAACGGGGCGTTTGAGCTTTTGCGAAAGCGCCCGCGCGAGGGGGACTTTCCCCCACGTTCCGGCCGCACTCGCGAAATTCGTCGGATCGAGCAGAACGCCCTTGTCGGGATCCAGAGGCCCCGCGGAAGCCATTCCGACCCGGCGAACTTTCGGATAGCGGGAAATCAAGGTCATCCCGAGTTCGGCAAGTTGCCGGATAACGGCATCCTTCCCCTGGGCAAAAACTGTCGGTACACGAATTTCCTCGAGGATCTTACCTTTCGAGTTGACGATTCCGACAGCCACCTTCGTGCCGCCCAAATCGTAAGCCAAAACATACGGAATCTTGCTAGGGACTTTCTGAGTC
>MEQK01000136.1:0-6367 GCA_001770175.1 Bdellovibrionales bacterium RIFOXYD1_FULL_55_31
CGGCCCAACGAAGGCGGGATACTGGCGAACGATTCCCGTTTCCAGCGAGTTCTATCAGTTTCTGATTCACGACCTGAAGATTGAGGAGAAAGCGCCAGACGATCCGCTGCTACCCCCCTTTTCGGATTGGCGCCTCGGAATGCAGGCGACCATCCTTCGCGGCTTTTGCCAGGCCAACAGCCTCCCTTCGATCAAGTTTCATACGCTTCGGGCCTGCTTCGCTACTCAGCTCATCGGATCGGGAATTCCGGCGACGGTCGTTATGAAGATCTGCGGCTGGAAGGACATGAAGACAATGCAGCGTTACGTACGGCTGGCCGGAATCGACGAAGGGGGAGCGACTGAGCGCTTAAGCTTCATCCCGACCGAGGAAGCCGTAATGGAGAAGGTTGTGAACCTATTTCAATACACTAAGCGGCCTCCAAGTGGTTCTTGAGCTGACACTTACGTAACGGATTCAGAGGTGATACATCTCAATTATGGCGATCTACAATATTTACTGCGATGAGTCCTGTCATCTAGAGCGCGACGATAGCAATGCCATGGTTCTCGGGGCAATTTGGTGCCCTAAGGACAAGGTTCGGAGCGTTCACAAGGAAATTAAGGCGATCCGTCTCCGTCACGAGCTTTCTCCTCACACTGAAATCAAGTGGAACAAAGTATCTCCATCAAAAGTCGGATTCTATCTTGATCTCGTCGACTATTTCTTTGGAGCACCAGACCTGCACTTTCGTGCTCTCGTGATCCCAAACAAGAGGGTACTGAATCATCAGGCCTTCAGCTCCGATCACAACACCTGGTATTACAAAATGGTGTTCAACCTTTTGAAGGTCATTTTCGATTCGTCGAACCGATTTCATATCTATTTAGATCAAAAGGATACCCAGAGCGCTGAACGCATCCGCAAATTGCACGAAGTTCTGGCGCATAATATTTATGACTTTGATAGAAACATTGTCGAACGAGTCGAGTCAGTCCAATCAAAAGAAGTGGGAATCCTGCAACTCGGCGACCTTCTAATGGGAGCAGTCGGCCAAGCTAATCGAAACCTGAGCCAGCGCAGTGATGCAAAAAATTCGATTATAGAGCGAATTAGACGTAGATCTGGAAAATCGCTCACCAAATCAACTCTACAACGGGAAGACAAGGTCAATATCTTCATTTGGCAGGGCTCGGGAGCTGACGAGCAATGACGCCCACCTCGTGGTTACCTCCGCTAATTTTGGCCGAGCACTTTGACAACGATTGGATTCGTTTTGACCGGGCCGTCTACGACCGATTTTTGAAGGACTTGATTCACTCTTGCCCACAGTTTCGGCTCAAAAGGTTCAGCATAAATAAAACGCACAAGATTGACGGGCGCGAGGCGATATTTTGGCACCTTGTATCCGAAGGTCCGATAGAGAAGGACCGCACCATGGACCCACGACGATGGGAACGAGTTCCTTGGATCAAGCCGCTGATTGAGGAATTTCCCGAAGCTCGAATTCGAGCCTGGACCAATACCCGTCCACATAAGAAGGGCGGCGGCCCGGAGAAACGTATTGTTCTGGCGCCCACGGATTTCAGCTACATCGTTGTATTTGCGGATAAGGAGACTTATGCACTGCTCATTTCCGCATACGCTATTGAATACGAGTGGAGAAAAGAGAAGCTTAAACGTGAATATCAGGACTGGAAAAAGGCAGGGGCCGCGTTTTAGGCGGCCCCCGTACTCCTTCTACAACATGGTAGATGAGCTATCTTACTTATCGCCCGGACGGAGCCTTAACTCAAGAGGCAATTTTTGTCCAATCGGCAAGCAAACTAGGCTTTTGAAACCGAGCAGTTGTCCGACTGACAAACCCAGGGTGTCAAATTATTGTGCAATGAATATTCCGGCAAAAAGGCCTATTTTGGCCGTCAATGCGGCCCATATTTTGACAACCTATCCGCTTTTCGGACCAGCATGTCGGACCTTAGCAGCCGGCTCAGAGACCGTGCGAGCAGCATGTCGAGACAACGCCTCTCGCCGTCACTACTTGCAACCTAGCACCCCGCCTGCTTCGAAAGTTTCCTCGATCCTTTTGACCAAGCAACATAGGCGTTGTACGACGCAGGAGCTTGTCCTATGATTAGGACAAAAGAGGGTGCAAGTACCCGAAATCTTTCGTTCACAATCGAACCAGCCATTCCACTTCAGATCCGCTTCGCTATCCTTCGTCAGATTTCGTCTCGCCTTCGGTCATGTACATTCGAGTACACTCCCTCGGCTCGCCTCATCTTCCTCGGCTAGCTCGCGTATCTTTGTGTCATTTACGGGGTTGGTTGCGGCTGGGGGTACCGAGGACGCAAGCCGACGATCCGGCGAAGCGGGTCTGAAGTGGAAGGGTCGGGATGCACGGGATGAGAACCACGCCGAGCCGCGAAAGCGGCGAGGGCTGGTTCGAGGAGCCTTTGCCGAAGGCGAAGATGAAATGGCGCGCACAGGAGGTGCGCGTACCTCTCGAATACCGGAGCGCCGGGAGGGCGCGGAGGTCATCCAGGCGGGTCACTTTCGTATTTTTATCAATGAGCGCAATCGTCCAGTTACACACCGGGAATCAACTCGCTTTAACTTTGATAGTACCTGTTGGAAAGCTTTTATCTTCTCGGGTTCGGTCGATGAAGCCATGATCTGACGCAGCTCCTCTATTCTTTGTTTGGTCTCCCCGTTAAATGCGCGAACTGCCTCTGACCTCACCTCAACATCCAAATCCGAAAACCCAGTCAGATAGAATTCGATCAAATCTGGACCTGAATACCGGGAAAGACGCCTTACCGCTGTTCGTCGAATCTTTGGATCAACGTTATTTTGGGAGACGTGAATTACTTCGCCAATTTCTGGACCTGAATAGTTTTCGAGTGAAAGGAGTGCATCTTCTCGAACATACGGAATTGGATCGTTCAGGACTTTTGAAAATAAACCGGCTGCTCCCAAACCTGGGTAATTTCCAAGAATACGGGCAGCAGCAGAACGAACCTCTGGATGTGAATCACTCAGGGATTTCGAAAGAAGGTCGTGAGACCTTTCTCCGAGGTTCTTCCAAACATGGCGCATGCCAAAAGTCGCGTTAAGACGAATTACTGGAAATTGGCTATCCAGGAGTTCGCCAATGACTTGAGCTAGAGGGGGGCGGCTTGCTGCAGAGGCCCCCCTCACGGCGTTTTCCGCTACGCGATTCCATTCGCCTTCGATCGGAGCAAGCATTTCACTAACATGTCGAATCACAGCGGTTTTATCCGGATTTGTTTTTCTCCAAAAAGCCTTTGCGACATCATGAGCGTAAGCCCACGCCTTAGAGGTTTGAGGATTGAGAGGATCGGTATTTGGGAGTGCCCCAATTTCCGCGTAAAAGAAAGCAGAGGCTACACCCCTAGCGAAATCACCTTGGGGATTAAACTTTCGCATGCTTCCAAATAGGAGGATTGCCCATTCCCTCTCGCCGGCGTCCCGCTTGAGTCTTCTGGCCGTCGTTTCTCAAGTGCCCGTTGTTATACGTTCAATCCTTGACATTCACAGATGACCCCGGGGTCCGTCGTCTCTCACTGCCAGGCCTGCAGCCGCTTTTCTTTCACGGTCCGGCTTGAAACTCATATACCCGACCCAGTTACTTTCTGGTATTCGGAAGCTCCGTCGATCCGTAATGATTCCATCCAACGCCGCCGAACCCCATCGTAAAACTGCCGTCGGGGTACGGAAAGCTTGTACCCTTCAGGCACTTAGATCAGGGCATTGTACGGTCCGGCAAACGTATCGAGGCCCACGGGACTACCCCGCGTCTTTGAGCTATTGAATTGCTTTCGAGAACTCGGGATTACGCCAGCCTCTATCTTGCGGGTGCCGCGATCACAATATTGCTCGTGTATCGACCAGATTGGTCCGTGCCGAGCCACCCTAGCGGCGAGGGCTGGTTCGATGAGCTTTTGCCGAAGGCGAATCCTGATCGAGCCAATCCAAAACATAGGAAGACTCACTTCTAAATTTTCACTACCGGGAGGTTGCCTTGATAATACGATCCTGACCTACGCGAACTTTCCACCTGCAGCGCTGAATACCAGTTCCGATTAACAAGCCGGTCGGGAGTCTTGCTTCAATAAGGAAATCTCCGTTTTCGTATTTCCCGAGGATGTCGCCATATATCCTCTGGTACGGCGGATAATCAAATAATGCTTCTGTCTTATCGTCGATTGGTGTCGGAATTTCGCCCGAGGTCATTTTGTTCCAACTTCCATTATTCTCTATTAGAACGTCTTCTTCATGAAATACTCGACGAACTCTGTCCGGGAACACTTCTGCACCGGGAAGAGCTTCTTCGGGATTCGCAATCTTCGGCTCGACGGGTCTCACAACCTCACCTGATCGAGAAGACGAGCTTAGCGAACCCCATTTTTTTGGCGGGTTTTGATATTTCTGCACCGATTTGATGTATTGGGAATTGATTTTGTACGGAACAAACATCTCTATACCGGGGTCACCGGCTTTGTATTTGGACTTTTCTACTTGTACCCCACCAGTGAAAAGGGGCCGAAAAACATGCTGTCTTTTCACCAGTGATAACTCAGGAATTTCTATCTCAAAAACGTAAAGACTATTTCCTGGAAGGCCCTGCCTCCCGGATGCATGAAAGCCAACCGAGGCCGCGATGGGCTCGTGATCGGTAACTGATATATACAATGAATTTTCCGTAGAGCCCGCAAGTCGTAATGATATATCGTCCTGTGGGCTATGAAAGTACCGCCCAGTACCGATGCGTAAAGCTGGATCGAAACTCTTGAAAATAGCATCGGGTATGTCTTTGGAATTAAGCATTCCGGCCGCGGCTATTCCGTTCATCTTTATTGCTTTGACTTCCTCCTCAGTCAAAGTCATTCCCCGATAAATCTTACGAGTACCGAGGTGCTTCGAAAATGCCGTTCTTAATCCAAAGGATGATATCCCTGGATGCCTCGCGAGATGTGCTTTCCCGAATGCAATGAATTGATCTGCGCGACTCAGAACTGCCGGATCGGCCAGCAAAGAGACATATCTTCCGCCAAGAGAGGCTTCCGTTTGTTTCATTACGGATTCAACCCATGCATCCTCGCGCTTACCGTGGTACCAGCGGTACATGAGTCTTTTCGTGGCTTCAAGATCGCTCTCGAGAAATTGATACATCTCGGGATCATCAAAGATGTTTCCAGACTTAATCACGCTCTTCGCCCATTTCAATCGCCGGGCTGCGTTCTTATCAATCAGGTTCAGCGGAGCGCCGCCGGATTTCAATGTTGGGAAGAGCGACTTTGCCTCGGTACTGCCGTTTGTGATTACGGCATTATACCTGACCGAACTCGAGTCGAACCGATGAACGATTCCGCTTTTCTCCTCTATTGAATAGATCCAGTATCCGGGCTCAGGTTCCTGCTTCGAAAGCTTTCCATAAACCGAACGGTTCTGATCGAAGCCGTCCATGAACGTAACTAACGCATACGGGTGATCGGTAGTTTCAATTAGTCGTGCCAGCTTAGGCGGATCATTACTCGACGTTCTTTCCCAACGTAAGTTCGGGGGTTTAGTTCGGGCTGATTCTAGAAAACGTTCTTCGATCCTTATGATTTGACCAGTCCGCTCATCAAGGATGCTGAATTCACCCCTGTCCATTGTCGAAATAATCCGGCCAACAAAACGCTGCCGGCCATCACCAAAGAAACCCAGACTGCCTTCCGGAATCAATTTCGTGTCGACCATTCTTCGGCCATTCTCATCTCGATAGAAGATTGATTTGAATTCAGCAGAAGGCTGATCGGGATAGACTACGGTCGATCGCAGCTCTTCGTTCAGAATGAAGCCGAATTGCTGCTCAATGCAGTTGTTCTTTGTACTGCCTGCATACGCTAGTGCCCCTGCTCGCATCAGGAACCCACTCACGAATGCGATTTTCAGAATCTTCCTTAGAGTGCCCACTTATCTATTTCGGCCTAATTACGTCATTTTCTTAGGATGACACACTACACCGAAGCGCCTGAAATATCGTTCACAAACGCGCTAAGTACACCCGACATTTCCCGAGTTTTCCTATTTCGACCGGAACCCTCGCGCGGCCACTAAGAATCGCTTGAAGAAGGCCCCATCCTCCTCTACGATAGGAAGCCTTCGGCTGTAAGGTGTGGATTTTGCTCAAAAGGAATCAAACCAGCCATTCCACTTCAGATCCGCTTCGCCATCCTTCGTCAGATTTCGTCTCGCCTTCGGTCATGTACATTCGAGTACACTCCCTCGGCTCGCCTCATCTTCATCGCGAGCGAACGCGAGCGTTCGACGGCTAGCTCGCGTATCTTTGTGTCATTTACGGGGTTGGTTGCGGCTGGG
>MEQK01000136.1:6381-8000 GCA_001770175.1 Bdellovibrionales bacterium RIFOXYD1_FULL_55_31
GCTTTCGCCGAAGGCGAAATTGGAAAAGGCGCGCGCGGGATGCGCGAATTCCTTTCGAATACCGGAGGACCAGGATGGTCCGGAGGTCATCCAGGCGCCCCAGCCATTTTTAAAAAAATCAATAATTCCAAGGACTTGTGAAACTGAATTTAAAGCCTGCTTTGCGCATTATTGTATAATACAATATTGTAGGCATGAAAACTACGATCTCCAGATTTGATGAGTTCCTTCGGAAGGAGAAATTGCGATTCGAAGGCGTCGTGATCGGCGGAGCGGCGCTGATCATTCTCGACGTGATTTCGCGATTCACAGAAGATGTCGACTTCCTCTATCCGAAAATCCCGGAAGACGTCCTTGCAGCGGCCCAAGCATTCGCAAAACAAAATCCAAGGCTCAGACTGAAGGAGAATTGGTTCAATAACGGTCCGGAGAGCTTGATTCGAGATCTCCCGGACAATTGGCAAACGCGACTCCAAGTTCTCTATCGCGGAAGAGCACTGAAACTCTCGACTCTCGGACGCTCTGATCTTCTTAAAACAAAACTCTTCGCGTATTGCGATCGCCAAGAAGATATCGAAGACTGTATCGCGCTCGCGCCAGTTCTCGAGGAATTGAAAGAAGCCCTCGATTGGCTCATGAAGCGAGACTCAAATCCGCTCTGGCCCAAACACTGTGAAACCTCACTTAGGCTACTTGCGAAGAGGCTCGGCTATGACTGGTAGCGAGCTGACGCAGAGACTGAAGCTGATCGGTTTTCGATTCGGTGAATTTCGACGGCCAATGGTAAGGCGCCGTAAACTCTTCATCGATATCGAGGAAACTCTGATCGTCGCTGCGAGTGAAGTGCCAAGAGACCCCAGATTATTCTCGTCCCTCCTCACCTGGTTTGAAATTCACGGCGATTATGTTCTCTTCGATAAACTTCAAAAGAGGCTTCGAAAATTCGGGAACCAAAACGCCACGATCTGGACCAACGCCGTTCTCATTCACGCAGCTCACAAAGGTTTTCACCAGGCGAAGCGCTGGATCTATTCTTCGAAAGAGCCCGTATTTCTCTACCCAGAAGAAGTGACCCGTTCGGCGATCGAGTTAAAAGGGGCCATTCAGTATTTTGAAGAAATGAATTATCTCATTCCAGAGGGCTCGATCCGGATTCGAGAAAGCGACGTTTTCACCCGAGAAGAGCTACTCAAGGATAATCGCCAATACCGAAACCGGTACCTTTACGGTGCAAGCTGGCGCGCAGATATCATCACCGCAATCGAGTTCGGAATGACCTCCCCCACTGAAATCAGCAAACGTTTGGGCTGCTCCTACGAACCCGCGCATCGGGTTTGGAATGAGTATCGGATGGTGAAGAAGGCGGCGTAAAGTCCTGAACGCTCGTGGCCTGATCTCGAGAGCACGGTTTCCGCTTCGAATCCTGAGGTCTTGACCACCAATAATGCGGAACTATCGTTCCGTACTGACCTTCCCGCGTAAAAAGAAAGCAGAGGCTACACCCCGAGTGAAATCACCTTGGGGATCAAACTTTCGCATGCTTCCAAATAGGAGGATGGCCCATTCCCTCTCGCCGGAGTCCCGCTTGAGTCTTCTGGCCGTCGTTTCTCAAGTGCCCG
>MEQK01000137.1 GCA_001770175.1 Bdellovibrionales bacterium RIFOXYD1_FULL_55_31
CTGACCGCGCCGAAATTCGCGAACTGGGTCCACAAGATCAGCGGGAACGGAGAAGTTCTCAATCTCTTCATGGATTACGAGACGTTCGGTGAACATCAATGGGAATCAACCGGCATTTTTGAATTCTTGGATCACCTGCCGGGCGAGATATTCAAACATCCGGATTGGGATTTTCTGACTCCGAGCCAGGTTGTCGAACGCTATAATCCGGCCGCGACCATTAATTTCGGCCGGACGGTTTCCTGGGCCGACATCGACCGTGACCTTACCGCATGGCAGGGCAATCAGATGCAGAAAAGCGCGCTAAAGAGCGCGTTTGATCTTGGACATGAAGTGCGATCGAGAAATAACCCGACCGCCCTCGACCTATGGCGGCGGCTCCTGACGTCCGACCATTTTTATTACATGTGCACCAAATGGATGGCGGACGGCGACGTACATGCCTATTTCAGTCCGTACAACAGTCCTTACGAAGCGTTCATCAATTATATGAATGTACTTACTGATTTTCGCCAATCCGTATTAAACTTAAAGCCTAGCAAGGAAGCGAGAGCATAAAGCATGAACGATAAACGGATGTTATTCGAAGTCTCCTGGGAAGTCTGCAATATGGTCGGCGGGATTCACACCGTTCTCGTGACCAAAGTTCGGAAAATGCAGGAGCGCTACGGAGAGAACTACGTTCTCATCGGGCCGGATATGTCCCGGAACACGTCTTTGGCAGGAATTTTCCGCGAAGAAGCATGGCATCCCGAGATCTTGAAGGGGCTTTCGAAACTCAAGATCGGATGCAAGATGGGGCGTTGGCTCGTCCCAGGTGAGCCGAAATGCATTCTTCTTCAATTCGATGCCCTTTTTGAAAAGAAAGATCAGATTCTCGCTGATTATTGGGAAAAGTTCGGCCTGAACTCTCTTCCGGGCGGGCATGATTACCTCGAGCCGGTTATTTTCTCTCACGCTGCCGGAATGGTGATCGAGCGGATTTTTTGTGATCACCTCCTTCATAAGGGACTCAAGACCGTGGTTCATTGCCACGAGTGGCTGGCCTGCGCCGCATTGCTCTATCTGAAAGATCGCGCTCCCGAAATCGGGACGGTATTCACGACCCATGCGACGACGCTTGGCCGGACGTTATCCTCGCACCACTGGGACCAAAATGATCCCTCACAGAAAGAGTCGATTCAGCCGGAATACCTGGCCCAGAAGCACGGCGTGGTCGCAAAACATTCGATCGAAAGCATATCGGCCCGGATGTCGGATTCCTTCACAACGGTGAGTTCCATCACGGCCGAGGAATGCGAGATGTTTTTTAATAGAAAGCCCGACGTCTTGACACTGAATGGTCTCGGTGATGAGAGTCCGGACCCGCAGCTGATCCAGCCTGGAGCGGTTGCTGCAGCACGACGGCGGCTCCTCGAAATCGCCAATATCACGACTGGGCACTCGTACCCCCCTGAACGCACGACTATGCTTGTCAGCGCTGGACGGTACGAGTTTCAAAACAAGGGTGTGGACCTCACGCTCGAAGCCTTGGCGAACCTGAATCGCCGACTCCGCGAGCAGCCGCATGACTCAGGCGATTTCAATCAACGTGTGATCGCTTTTATGATGTTTCCGGCGGGTCACACGGGCCCGCGGCAAAAAATCCTGCACGCCTATCGCCAGGGAAGACCTTCGGGCGAGACCTTTTTCAGTACTCATGGCCTTCGCGATGAAGAGCATGACCCGATTTTGTCGCGCATGGCTCCGCTCGGCTTCAGAAACAGCAAGGACGACCCCGTTCATATCGTGTTCGTTCCGATTTATTTGAATGGTTCGGACCCGCTTGTTCCGGAGACTTACTACCAACTCCTGGCGGGCGCTGATTTGACGGTATTTCCGTCGTTTTACGAACCTTGGGGATATACTCCCGAGGAAAGCGCGGCGATGTCCATCCCTACGATCACGAGCGACCTCGCGGGCTACGGATTGTGGGCGAGGCAATTCGGAGATTGGAACGCGACGGGCGTTTACGCGCTTCCCCGAAAAGGGCAGCCGTTTAACCACTCTCGCGATCAGCTCTGTGCGGCGATCGAGGAATTCCTACAGCGAAATCCAGAGCAGCGCCAGGATCTCAGAAGAGCGGTCCTCGCCATGAGTCATCACGCGCGATGGGGTGAGTTCGGCAAAGCCTATTTGGAAGCTCATGATCAGGCGATCACGAAGGCCCACCAACGCATGCAGTCCGCGACTTATGACCGGTTCAGGACCTTCTCCGCGGGGCAGGTGCTTCCTCCGACCGAAGGATCGCGGGCGCCGGCGCATATTCGCCGATTCACGGTTCAGAACAAGCTTCCCTCGATTCTTGAAAAAATGCGGACGCTGGTCCGCGAGAATCTCTGGTGGAGTTGGAATCCGGAACTTTGCGAGCTTCTTTCGGAGCTCGATCCGGAATTGTGGGAACTTACCGGAAAAAACCCGCTGGTCTTCATCGACCGGGTCAGACCGGAGATGCTCGAGCACGTCGCAAAATCTCGTACCTACGCAGAACGCGCTGAACTCGCGCTTTCCCGCTTCACTCATTACATGAGCAGCAAGAAGGAACCCGAGGTGGCCTATTTCTGCATGGAATACGGGCTTTCTCACATCCTGAAGCTCTATTCGGGCGGTCTCGGCATTCTGGCCGGTGACCATCTGAAAACCGCGAGCGACATGGGGATTCCGCTTTGCGCGCTCGGGCTGGCGTATCGGTTCGGCTACTTCAGGCAGCGTATCAACGCCGACGGAGCGCAGGAATCGCATTACGAAACGAACGATTTCAAGTCGCTGCCGATGAGTCCCGTCAATGATTCGAAGGGTGCGCGCATTCTTTTCAGTATCAGCACCCCGACAGGTCCCGTTTGGATGCAAGCCTGGAAAGTGGCGGTCGGACGAGTGGACCTTTATCTTCTTGATACGGATTTGAGCGAAAACTCACCGGCCGATCGGTCGATTTCAGATCGTCTGTACGGTGGAGATTCCGAACACCGTCTTCGCCAGGAATTCATCTTGGCCATCGGCGGCCACGAGCTGCTTCGAAGACTCGGCATCAAGGCGAAAGTATTTCACATGAACGAGGGCCATACGGCTTTTCTCGTCCTCTCGAGAGTCGCGCAGCTTGTTCAAGACGAGAAGATCAAATTCGAGGAAGCGCTCGAGTACGTTCGGCACTCCACCGGCTTCACGACCCACACACCGGTAGCGGCGGGGCATGATCACTTCCCGGAGGGAATGGTCGCGCCCTATCTGCAGCTCTTTACTGATCCGATCGGCGAGCCGTTGCAGCGGCTTCAGGAACTCGGACGAGGTCTCGACAAATCGAGGGAAACATCTTTTTCGATGACCTTGCTCGCCGTTCGCGGGAGTACGCATATCAACGCCGTGAGCAAGATCCATGGCAAAGTATCACGTCGGATGTTTCATGCCCTCATTCCTCAATTTCATGAAAATGAAGTACCGGTTTCGGGAATCACGAACGGGGTTCATTCTGGAACCTGGGTTGCTCCCGAGTGGCAAGCCGTCTTCTCCGATCAAATCGGGGCCGATTGGCGCGATCATTTGAGTGATGCGCAGTTCTGGAACAAGGCACGCCAACTCGATTCGGCGTTGGTCTGGCAGACCCATGTCGAGTTGAAAAAGAAGCTGGTGAAATGGCTTCGCGGTCATCTTCGCGAGACTTGGGAGCGCAGGCGCGAACATCCGGCCAATCTCGCCACCGCGCTCGCGAACCTGAGCGAAGACACCTTTATCGCCACTTTCGCGCGGCGGTTCGCGCCTTATAAACGGGCGAATCTCCTGTTCCGTGACCCTGCCCGACTCGCGAAACTTCTGAGCGGCGATGTGCCGATGGTTTTCCTGTTCGCCGGGAAGGCGCATCCCTCCGATGTTCTTGGGCAGAATCTCATTACCAAGGTCATCGAGCTTGCGCGCAAGCCGGAGTTCTTCGGCAGAATCCTTTTCGTCGAGAATTACGAAATCGATGTGGCGCAATCCCTGGTTTGGGGCTCGGATCTCTGGATTAACAACCCGATCAGACCGCTCGAAGCTTCCGGCACCTCGGGGATGAAGGCCGCCATGAACGGCTGCTTGAATCTCAGCGTAGCGGATGGCTGGTGGGCCGAGGGGTATAACGGGAAAAACGGCTGGGTGATCGGTGACGAGTCGCTGACCCAATCTCCCGAATTTCAAGACACATTCGATAGCTCGCATCTGTATTCGCTTCTCGAACGAGAGGTCCTGCCGAGGTACAAGGCGCGCGCCAGGGGGGGGGTGCCTGAACAGTGGACCACGATGATGAAGGAATCGATTGCCTCGATCGTGCCCGCATTTAACACCGAACGGATGCTTGCTGAGTATAATCACGATTTCTATCAATCAGCGTGTGAGAGATCTGTATCTCTGGCATCCGATCGCTACGTCGAGATCAGGCGTCTGATCGCTTCGCGGAAGCGTCTCCTCGAAAGCTGGAAGTCGATTTCGTTTGTTGACATTGAGGTGATGGGCCTCGAAACCGACGAGATCTATCTTGGCCAGCCGTTGAAGATGAAAGTCCGTCTGGCGCATCCGAATCTGAGGCCTCAGGATATTCAGGTCGAGACGGTGCTTTCGACGGAATCGCAGCATCCCGCCGATCTGGCGAAATTCCAGACGTACGCGATGAAATGCATCGCGGACGAGAACGACGGCCGCGAATCAGCCTGGGAAGTCAGTATTCAGTTTGGCCAGACGGGACCTCAGTCCCTGGGGGTCCGGGTTGTTCCACGGCCCTGTCATGACAACCACCGCGTCGATCTCATGCTCGACATGGTGAAGTGGTTGTAGGATTTCAGGCTAGCTTTTCTTCTTCTCGAGCAGCCGATTGATCTTCTGCAGCAGCAGATTCAGATCAACGGGTTTCTCGACGAATTCCTCGACGGGCAGCCACTGGTCATCGATATCGCGTGCGCGAAACCCGACGGGTGATTTCGTGTTGATGGCGGTCAGCATGAGGACCGGGATTTTTTCTTTTCCTTTGTGCGATTGTTGGAGCTCCCGGGCGAACTCGAATCCCCCTGATTCGTTTTCGGGAAACATCACGTCCAACACAATGAGGTCGGGTCGGCGCGCCTTGATGCTGGCGCTTGCCGCTTTCGTGTTCAGTTTAATATCGATTTCATGGCCAGCGGACCGGATGACGGTTCCGACCGCACTTGCGAAATCTTCATCATCATCGACGATCAGGACATAGGACATAATCAGGAACCTCCGCGCAGATATTCCAGGACATGCTTCCATTTTCGTATCGTTCCCTCAGACCCTTGGGAAGGAGTTTTTTCAGGAAGGATGGGCACGCGACAGGTAAACGCGGTGCCTTTGCTGGGTGTGCTCTCGACGCTTACGGCTATTCGGTGAAGTGCAGCGACATTTTTTACGATGGCGAGCCCGAGCCCGGACGACTCTTTGTTGTGCGCCGTGGCTTCTTCGGTGCGGTAATACTCCTCGAAAATGTAGGGCAGCTTTTCCGGTGCGATTCCGATCCCCTGATCCCGGATCGTGATCACCGCGGATTTCGAGCTACCGAGGTTGGAGGGAGCGCATGAGATCCAGATTGTTCCTTTCTGATAAGAGTAATGGATGGCATTCGAGATCAGGTTCGAAAACAGCATGAGCAGGTGATCCTCGACACCCACGGTGGGAGACGAATCAATGCGCGATTCAATTCGGACCTGACGGCCCTGGGCAACCGGCTCGAGCTGCTCAATGCACCGTTTTAAAAGATGTCCGATGTCGAGCTCGGTCCAACGAAGGGCATCTTTGGTGACGGAGGTGACGTTCGCAAGTTGGAGCATGGCCTGGATTTCGTGCGAGAGGCGATTCCCCCGATCCGCAATACGCTGAATGATCTTAATCGCTTCGTCGGGCAGCTTCCCCGCGTAGCCGCCGAGGAGAAGCTGGGTATTCAGGTGTATGGCGGCAAAGGGCGACTTAAGCTCGTGCGTGGTTCGGAGCATGTGTCTGGTTTTCTCCGCTTGAGTTCGGGTGAGCTCTTCGTTTTTGTTGGCGAGTTCCCGGTCCCGAAGTGCGATCAGGTTGGACAGATGAGATGCGAGATACCAGACGGCACCCCAGATACCGGCTATCGAAAGCAGGTTGATGGCAATCTGCGGCCGGGTGATGCCGCCTCGAAACGCGGTACTTTCAAATACTCCGGCATTCCAGGAAATCGCTCCTGTGCTCTCGAGAGTGAGGCAGGCGAGGTACAACGAGAACGCGAGCACCGTCAGAAGCAGACTCTCTGAACGCGAAAAGAAGATGCAGGCGAGCACGATGTGAAGGAGGTAGAGAAAGGGCGCGTAGGTCTCGATCGAACCAAGGTAATGGACCACGAAAGTCAGGATCAACAGATCGGCTGCGATCTGGAACCGGAGATTCAGCAGGAGCTGATTCGACTTGGCTTTACCGATCGAGCGCTTGACGGCGGCTAGATAACCCAAATTCATGATCGTCAAAATCCCGGCGATTGCGAAAAATGCGGCTGAATTCACCGCGAACCCGAGTTGCCGGACGCTTTCGGAAAGAACGTCCAAAGCCGAAATCAAAATTAGAATCAGAATAATTATCCATCGCAGGCGGCAAAACCAAAGGGCATTCCTGATCAGCAAAGAGGCCGGGAACTGCTCCCAGTTGGCGATCGTCGTTATCGAAATGGACGGTTTCGGGTTTGCTTCGCTTGCGATCGGCAGTTCGAAGGAACCCGCTGCGGGACGGGTTGATCTCTCGAAATCCGTACCAAATGAGTCGCCTGTATCGTTCTCCATTTTTGTGAACTTAGCGGAAAAACCACGTTATTTCCACGTTAAGTATGTTATAAATATCTCCAAACAAGAATTCATCGCGGTCTCAACAAAAAGGGGGAATCGACCATGAGCGAATATTTCCTGAGGCAAGAAGACTTGCCCAGATTCCTTCAGAGCCTCATGGCGGCAGTTCCAGTCGTCGGGCCTGTGGCAAAGAAGAATCATTTCGTTTTTCAAAAGCTGTCTTCTCCGGAAGAGTTGCGGCTCGATTATGACGTCTCGCTTCTTCCTCCGAAGAAGGCGATTTTTCCGCAGACGCAAAGGCTGCTCGACTTTTCTCCGAACGGCCCGAAGAGCTGCATCGCGCCGCGAGAACAGGTGCTGTTCGGCGTGCATTTCTATGACATCAAAGCGATCGACATGCTGGATCATCTTTTCTCCGAAAATGTCGCGGATCAGAACTATCTCGCGAATCGACACGCCACCACCATCGTGGGTTCGAGCATTCAGAAGATTTCTGATCGCGCATTCTGGGGCAGTGTCGGCAAAAATACGCAGCCCAAAGGACATGACGCGTTTCTGACGAAAATTTCGGGTGGCTTTCACTTCAAGGCGCTGACCGAAAAAGGGGAGAAGCTCACCTCGCACGGCCAATTCAGCAAAGCGAGCGACGCCCAGAGCAAAGAAGCGAAGCAGGTCAATGAGGAAATTCTGGGCAAATGTCCGCAGAGGCTTCAGCATAGCGCCGAGCAGATCGCCCAAAAGGTTCGGGCTTCGTTCAAGAATGAGAAGCTCTGGGATGAACTTGCCGAGAAATGCTTCTCCTGCGGGAGCTGCAACATCGCCTGTTCGACCTGTTACTGCTTCGACGTACAAGACAAGTGGAACCTCGACCAGAAGTCCGGCCACCGTACCCGGACCTGGGACGCGTGCCTGACGGAAGACTTCGCGAAAGTCTCGCTGGGGGCTGGCGGAGCTACCGAAAACTTTCGTGAAAAGCGCTCGCATCGTTTCAGACATCGCGTGATGCGAAAGACCGCTTATCTGAATGACAAGCTGGGCGGGCCGGCTTGCGTTGGATGCGGACGGTGTTCCGAGGGTTGTGTTCCGGACATCGCCGACCCGGTCAAGATCATCAACAAGATCATGGAATCGTAAAAACGGAAGAAGGAACCATGGCATCCAAAGAAATGAATGAAAACGTTTTTATGCCCAAGGAGGCTGAGATCCTCCGAATCGAACAGGCGACGCCGACCGAGAGACGCTTCAGCCTCAAGCTGCGCGACGGTGCGACGCTCGACTATCAGCCGGGCCAAATGCTGGAACTCTCGCTTTTTGGCTATGGCGAGATCCCAATCGGGTTCGCGAGCTCACCGACGAGAAAACACGGCTTTGACGTCGTCGTCCGCACGGTTGGACGGGTTTCATCGGCGATCAACCGTCTCGAAAAAGGTCAGTCTGTCTGGGTTCGTGGTCCTCTCGGCAATGGCTTCGATCTGAAGCAGATGCGCGGTCAGGATGTCCTGATCGTGGCGGGAGGGATCGGACTTTGCCCTACGCGAAGCCTAATCCAGTACATCCTGGACCGTCGTGAAGAGTTCAAAAGGTTCATCCTGTTCTTCGGGGCGAAAACTCCCAAAGATCATATTTTCCCCGAAGATATCGACGCGTGGCGGAAATCCAAAGACGTCGAATATCATGAGACCGTGGACAAAGCCGATCCGGATTGGAAAGGCAATGTCGGCGTTATCACCAAACTGTTCGGCAAAACACAGCTGAGCCCCCAGACCCGAGTCGTGGTTTGCGGACCTCCGATCATGTACAAATTCGTGATGCTTGAACTAGAAAAACTCCATATTCCGCCGAATCAGATCTTTCTGGATCTCGAGCGGCGGATGAAATGCGGCATCGGGAAGTGCGGCCACTGCCAGATGAACGAGAAATACGTTTGCATGGATGGGCCCGTTTTCGCCTATGACCAGATTCGGAATTTAGAGGAGGCTTTCGGATGAAGCCCAAAATAGCGTTTTTTGATTTTACCAGCTGTGAAGGTTGTCAGATTGAGCTCACGAACCTGGGCGAGGAAGTCTTTGTGGGCCTTCTCGATCACGTCGAATTCGTGGAATTTCGCGAGGCGATGTCCGAAAAGGCCGTTGGCCAGATCGATGTGGCCTTCATCGAGGGAGCTTTCGCCCGGGAAGCCGATCGCAAGCGGCTCGAAGAAATTCGCGCGAAGTCGAACGTCGTCGTGGCCTTCGGTTCCTGTGCTTCGACCGGTGGCATAACCGCCGGCAAAAATCACATGGATGACTACGGCAAATGTGTTTACGGCGACAAGGCGAGCATGCCTCATCTGGCCAGCCAGAAGGCGCAGCCGATTTCGGCGGCGATCAAGGTTGATTACTCGATCGTCGGCTGTCCGATCGACAAGAA
>MEQK01000138.1 GCA_001770175.1 Bdellovibrionales bacterium RIFOXYD1_FULL_55_31
GAAAGATTGTCGAAGCGCTGTTCAAAAAATCGAATGAGTGAATTCGAGTCGGCGGCATAAAACGATTTATTCTTCTCATTTGAGGGCTTTTCGTTTAGCGTCAGGCCCCTATGAACATCACGATAGTGGCCCTCCAAAAAAACGACAAAAAGGCGGCGAAACGTTTTATCAAACGATTCATCGATCTTCCTTGGACGATTTACAATTCAAAGGAACACCCGCAATGGGTTCCACCGTTGCGCGTGGCGGTTTGGGAAAGCCTCGATACCGAGAAGAACCCGTTTTATAAGAGGGCCGAGATTCAGCTGTTTCTGGCTGAAAAGGACGGTAAAGCCGTTGGACGCATAGCTGCCATCGAAAATCGCGGTCATAACGAATTTCACGCGGATAAGGTCGGGTTTTACGGCTTCTTTGAAGCGATCAACGATCAGGAGGTCGTGAACGCTCTTTTTGACTCAGCCGCGCAATGGCTGAAAGAAAGAGGGCTCACTTGCATGAGGGGGCCGGTCAATCCGTCGACGAATCACGAATGCGGGTTGCTCGTCCGCGGACAGCGTCAGCATCCAACGATCATGACGACCTGGAATCCGTCGTACTATGTCGAGCTTCACGAAAAAGCGGGGCTGAAGCAGGCAAAGGATCTCGTCGCCTATTTTCTGCCCACCGATGCGGGACTCGCGCTTCCGGAAAAGGTGGTGAAGTACGCCGAACGGATCCAAAAGCAATCGAACATCACCTTTCGTGACTTTGACATGAAGAACTTCGATCGCGAAGTTGAGCTGTGCTTCGATATTTACAATTCGGCTTGGGAGAAGAATTGGGGCTTCGTGCCGATGACGCGCGAGGAGTTCATTCACATGGCAAAGGACATGAAGATGGTCCTTGATCCCGAGTTCGCGTTCGTTGCCGAAAAAAACGGAAAGCCGGCGGGGTTTATGCTGGCCCTCCCCGATTACAATCATATTTTCAAGCGCATCAGGAACGGCCGGCTGTTTCCGACCGGCATTTTCAAGATTTTGATCGGCAGGAGGATGCTCAAGACCGTTCGAATACTCACCCTGGGCGTGAAGCCGGAGTTTCGCGGCGGCGGGATTTTCGCTTTGTTCACCTACGAGTCGTTCCTGAGGGCGAAAAGACGACGCCTCGTCGGCGGCGAAGCATCATGGATTCTTGAGGACAACGAGGCGATGAACAAACCATGGCGGGACCTGGGCGCGCCGCTTTATCGCAGATGGCGTTTGTACGAGCGCGAAATCTAGCCTGAACGCGCCAATTTTTCCGGCCTAAAACCGCGAAAGCTCACGAAAAAAGCCCAAATCTCACGGCGTGCTCGCCGATTCTTAAACTCGCAATACGTTCAGTGTTGTTCCGTTTAAGAACGGCTGCGCTTGCCGCGATCTTCGGTCTTTTTGCGCGCATTATCTCGGAAATATTGGCTCGTTCAGGCTAGCGCGCTTATTCGGGGAGTTCGAGACCGACCGCGATGCGCGCGGTTTGCCGGCGACTGATCCGGCTGAGCAGGTAAGTGACGGCACCTCGCTCTGCCTGGGATTTGAGGTGTACTGACGAGACATACCAGCTCGCGGGGCAAGGTTCCTTGTTGGGTTCAAAACACCCTTTGAAGGGCTGGAGGGCGGGCGGAAGCGGCGTTGTTCCCGTACCGATCCAAAGCGGAACTTCGTCGAACTTGTTTACCACGCCGACCCAGAGACCGGGATCGGGATGAATGCGATAGAAAACTTTGGCGGGCGGCCATCGGAGTGAATTGGGAAGGTAGGCGGGCGTGACGAGCGCGCCGGCTCGGCGAGGAACGTCTTCCAGCCGCTCGGTTTCAACCCAGCCTGACGGGGCAGAGGGGCCGAAAAGTGCACGATCGACGAGCAAAAGAACCGCGCCCAGCGCCGCTGTCCAGAGAAGTGCCAGTCCAATGTTTCTCATGCGATGGTCCACATCAATCCTCCCATCATCATCGTGAGCGCCGCTTTCATCGGACCGGAGACGGGGCCGATTCCAATGTTCTGTTTGTCCGGCGCAAGAGCCTCCAGCCGTCGATGGGTGGACTGGAATTCGGCCCGGTGCAGGAGTTCATCATAGGCCTCTTGTAACGAGACGGAATTCGCATCGGCTGGATGAGCGTCGCGTTGAGGTTCGCTGAGTTTGAGCAGCGCCGAACGGAGGGCGCGCGGGTTTTTGGTGAGCAGAACCGCGAGGTCGTCGCAGCTCGCTTCACGTGCTTCGGAAAGAGCACGGAACGCGATCAGTGATACGGGATTGTATGATTGCAACGCCCGTAACGCCCAGGTGAAGAGCATGCGCAGGTTCGCGCCGTAATGCAGGTGCGCGAGTTCGTGGGCGAGCACGGAAGTGAGTTCATCGCGGTCGAGCTTTCGGACTAAACCTTCGGACAGGAGGAGAACCGGATCAAGCAATCCATGAAGAGCCGCGAAGGGATATTTCACCGCGGGGCAAAGTACTTTAACGGGATGGGCGATCCGGCGGTGCATGCCGGCGCGAATGAAGGCACCCTTGATCTGCTCGAATGAGCTTTCAAGATCCGGATTCGGTTTACTCACGAAGTCCGCGCGTTCGGTGAGCAAAGTCCAGACGGGAAAGAACTCCTGAACGATGAAGATCAGGAATGTGCCCGAGAGGAATGCGATCACAAAACCGATCGCAAGCGGACCTGCGTCGTTCAGTGCTCCGGTCCAATCCGCGATTCGAATTAAACTGAAATGTTCTGGAAGGGCAGGTACGCCGAAAGCTCTGATCAGGGCAATCACGGGCGGAAGCAGAAGCACCAGCTCGAGAGTGAAGCTGTCGAGAGCGGGAGAGAACGGCTTCAATACTCTTTTAAGTCCATGAATCCAAACGAGCCCGGCAAAGCTGTGGAATATGTTTGTTATCAGAAATGTGAGCACTGAGCGGGCCTCGGAGTCATGCCCCGATGTTCGCAAACAACAGATCCAAGCGTCAACGATTCCTGACCGAAACGAGTAAGACATGAATAGCGATGTGGAAAACGCAAAAATTACAGAAAGTTAGCGATAACAAGAAGGGGCGTTTAAGCCGGGCTGATTCGTGAATTCGGTGCAGAAGATGGTTCAAGTTCAGCGAAAAGTGGTTTAAGATCCGTGCGCAACCAAATCTTGACGTTCACTGAACACCTCTGATTGCAGGACAGAGGTATATAGTGATTCCGTTAACATCGGTTTTAAACAAAGGAGTTTTTATGAAGGCGTACTATGCTAGCGAACAGGTTCCTTACGGTTTGTATTTCGCTCCAAGGGGCTTTGATATTCGCTTTGTCGGAGCTGAGGGCGAGACTCTCGAAGGAAAAGAGAACCTTCGATACGTTCGTTTCCCGAATCTCGTGGCATTAGGCCTTCTGCCATTGATCGGGGCGACTTTTTATTTTGCGTTTCCGGTCATTGTCATCGGGGTGGTTGCGTTCACGGCGGTTAAGCTCGGCGCCAAAGCCTGCACAGCCGTTTTTGATGGAAAGGCGCACCTCATGGTCATGCGCTGGAATCCCAGCACCGCTTATCTGAAGCAGCCGAGGAAGAATTCGCTCGATTCCACGAAAGACAAAGAAGACGAGATCAAGTGACGGCCTTGGCGGAGTTTGTTTCGACGCTTTTCGTATTTGTTCTGGCGTCGCAAGGAGTATCGCTCCTTTCGGCGCCAGCATTCATTTTCCGGGCCTCCGCGGCTACGCCGGAATCCAGTTCGGCGAGTGCCACTGAACAGTGTTTTAAATGCCACTCACAACCCGGAAAAAAACTTCGATTCCAGGACGGAACCACCAAATCGGTCTACATCGACAAGGCCGAATGGATGGGTTCGATCCACGGCAGTATTCTCGTTTGTGTCGATTGCCACAAAGGCATGACGCCGAACCACGGCCTTGTTCAGAAAAAACCGCGCTTCAAGAACGCTCGCGAATACACGCTTGAGCGCTCGAACACGTGCCAGCACTGCCACTACGCGTATTACACCCGGTTTTTGGACAGTATTCATTATGAGCTGCAGAGTGCTGGAAATCGCGCGGCACCGGTCTGTGTTGACTGTCACGGCTCCCACGCGATGACGGACCCCCAGCTGCCGCGTGTGGAAATCAGCCGGAAATGCGGCCGGTGTCACACCGGGGTTTATCGAAAATATCAAGCATCCGTTCATGGCCAGGCGCTTGAGTCAGACAATCAGGATGTTCCGGTTTGCACGGATTGCCACACCGCACATGCGATCGCGAATCCCACGAGCGGGCGGTTTCATGTGACGTCGTACAATCTTTGCGCGAAATGCCACAGCGACCAGAAACGCATGAAACGTTACAATCTGAATCCCGACGTGCTCAGCACGTACCTCGATGACTTCCATGGTGCTTCGAACCGGGCTTATGCCGCTTCCACCGGGGCACCTCAAAAGGCGATCGCGACCTGCACCGATTGTCATGGAATTCACGATATCAAACCGTTCATGGGTACCACGGCCTCGCACAGCCGCGCCGATGTACGTGAGCGGCTGGTTGGAACCTGCAGAAAATGCCATGCCGAAGCGACGGTTTCGTTTGCCGATGCGTGGCTTTCGCACTATCCTCCGACCTTAAAAACAGCGCCGCTCGTCTGGCTGGTGAAGTGGTTTTTCAAAATCGCGAATCCAACTCTCATCGCGTTGTTCGTCCTGAATATCCTTCTCAATTTGTGGCGAGCCGGCGCTCGCCGGACAAGAGGAAGTCAGATATGAATCCTGAATTGAAATCCGAGTCGATCGATTCCGGCATCAGCTTTTCGACATCACCCCATGCGATCGGAAACCGCGCAAATCGTTTTCTGGAAGTGTTTGCGGCCATCTTGAAGCATACCCAGTACGGTTTTGTGCTGGATCATTTCGCGGCGCTCGGGACGAAGTGCGGGCGGTGTTCGAGCGATTGTCACGTGTATCGCGCGACCGGAGACCTCCACGATTCGCCCTGCCGGCGTTCGGATCTCCTCCTTCAGGTTTATCGACGGCATTTTACGACGAGCGGATTCCTGCAGGCACGGGTGCTGGGCATCCGACCGATGCTGGATTCCGATGTCGACGAGATTTCGCGAACGTTTTATCGCTGCAATTCCTGCGCGCGCTGCACGCTGCGCTGCCCGATGGGCGTTGACCATCAGTTCATCAACCATCTCGGGCGATACATTCTCTCGGAGATGGGGCTTGTTCCGGCCGCCTTCAAGGAACCGGTTCGCGCGCCATTCCAGTCCAAATCGGCTGAACGTCCGACATGGATGTCGGAACTCGAGCTCGATCTGGAGCGTCGCTTTGGGAGGAAATTCTCCGTTCCGTTCGAGCGAAATGGAGCGGAATACGTGTTTTTTCCCGGTCATGAAGTTGGCTATGACGGGCAGGGTGACCACAGTGAAAAGCAGACCTTTCTCGCGGAGGTTTCGGTTCTGGAGAATACGGGAGCTTCTTATAGCTTCTCGCCGAGGTCGCTTGAACCGGCGGGAGCCGGAGGTTTTCACCATGACCTCGCAATCGAGGAACTCGCGAGGGAACTCGTTTCCGAGGCCCGGAGGCTGGGTGCCAGGAAAATCCTGATCGGCGAGTGCGCGGATCTGGCGCTTTCGGCCAAGCGTTTCGTGGGAGCGGTCGGCGGTTCGGCAATCAAGGTTGAAAGTATTCTCGAGTACAGCGCGAATGCGATTGTCTCGGGTAAACTCAAGCCGATTCCAGGGGTGGTCTCAAAGCGGGTTATTTATCACGATCCGTGCAGCATCGCGCGGACCGGCTGGATTGTAGAGCCGCCGCGCAACATTCTGAGGACTTTTTGCTCGGAGCTAGTCGAACCGCGAGTGCACGGCCAAAACGGGTTCTGCTGCGGCGGTTGCGGAGGTCTCGTTCTGGATTCGGGCAATCGGGTTTTCAGGACCCAAGTAGCGGGTAGGGAGACTGCCAATGAGTTGAGGTCTTCGGGAGCGAAGGTGGTGATCGCCTCGTGCGTGCGCTGTCGGAAGCAGCTTCGTGAGCTCGTTGAAGATCATCATTTGGAAATGGAAGTTGTCGGCCTTCACGAACTCCTATTCAAGGCCATGCGCGAGATTGGGTAAGCCCAAGGGGGATATATGGACGGCTTTATGGAATTGGTCCGCGGGCCATTGTTTCGCTTCGCATTCACGATCGCGGTTGTAGGGCTGGCCGCCCAGGCTTTTCAGAGCGCGGCTGGTCTTCTTTTCGCCATCATCAGGGCCGGCGATAAACGAGTCGACGTGAGCGGGATTTTATGGAG
>MEQK01000139.1 GCA_001770175.1 Bdellovibrionales bacterium RIFOXYD1_FULL_55_31
GCCCGAAATGCGGAGGCCCTCTCGCCACGCGACCGCTTTACCCTTATCCGATCTTGCTCCAGGTCCTCTTCGGCATCAGCTTCGTCGCTTTTTTGATTCTTTTTGAGCAGATCAAGGTTCATCGGCAACTCCTCTGGCTCTGGAGTCTGGTCCAGCTCGGACTGGGCATTCTGCTGGTGAGGGGGAGGATCCGGGCCAGAAAGACAGTTTTACGTTGCATCCGGTGCTCGCAAGCCTTACCATGATTTTTATTTTGAAAACGTAGTAAAAACACAATCATTGCCGATGCAGTCCGCGCTTCGCGAGTTGCATTCGCAACAAGATAGGGAGATCAGCGTGAATCGCGATAAACAAAATAGGTACGTTTCCTTCACATTAGCCACGGTCTTCTTAGCTGCGGCTTCATTTGCGGTTGTTTCCGCCTGTACGGGCCAGCAGGCGAAGGCTAAGCCTAATTACATCTTCAAGGATCCCCCGAAACCCGGAATTGTCGCGAAAATCGGTAACATGGAGATTACTGAGGAAGCCCTCGTCGGCGAAGACAAACTCGAGTTTTTTGATCTCAAGAAGCGCGAGTATGAGCTGAAAATGGAACGTCTCAACAAGCTCCTCGCGGACAAGCTCATTGGCGACGAAGCGAAAGCCGCCGGAATGAGCATGGACGACTTCATCAACAAGAAGATCGTCGGCGGCGAGATCAAAATCTCTGACAAGGAGTTCAAAAAGTTCGTCGCTGAAAAGCGCATTCCTGAAAACCAGATCAATCCTCAAATCAAAGAACGCATCATCAGCTATCTCCAGAGCATGAAGAAGCAGGATCTGATTCAGAGCCACCTGGCAAAGCTCACGAAGAATACCCCGGTTGAAGTGTACTTCAGCAAACCCAAAATGATGGTCAATGTCGAAGCGGGAAATGCCCCGTTCTTCGGCAAGGCGAACGCCCCCGTCACAATCGTCGAGTTCTCTGATTTTCAGTGCCCGTTCTGCGCCAGGGGGGCCGAAACCGTGAATGAGCTCAAGAAAAAGTACGGTGGAAAAATCAAAGTCGCTTTCCGCCACTTCCCACTCCCGATGCACAAGGAAGCCCGCCCGGCTGCCGAAGCTTCTCTTTGCGTGAACGAACAGGGAATGGATAAATTCTGGAAGTTCCACGACATTGTCTTCAAGAACGCCGACAAGCTCGACCCCGCGAATCTCGAGAAGTTCGCGAAGGACGCCGGCGCCGACACCACGAAATTCAAGGAATGCGTTCAAGCCAAGAAGTACGCCGACGCCGTTCAGAAGGACATGGAATACGGCGAGAAGATCGGCGTGAAATCCACCCCGACCTTCTTTATCAATGGCCAGCTCCTGAGTGGCGCCGTTCCGATCGAAACCTTCTCGGAGATCATCGACGAGGAGCTTTCGGAAAAGAAGTAAATCATAGCGGCCATCAGGCTGAAGCCTATGGTTGATTTCCAAGCGGGCTCACTTCGCTTATGGCAGTGAGCCCGCTTTTTTTATTCCCCCCACTCCCCAAATGGCCGCGCTGCGGCAACAAACTACCACTAGCCTAAACTCGTTTCCGGAAATATTGTTCCGCTTAGGACAATGAATTCTCAACCAAACAGGAATCTTTATGAAGAAGCTTGAACCAAGAAGTGTCGCCTCTGATATCGATATCGCCCAGAATCACCCGATGGTTCACATCCGGGAAATCGCGGATAAAGCCGGGCTGAAGATGGAAGAAATCGAACAGTACGGCAACTACAAGGCGAAGATCCACTTCGACAAGGTTCTCGAGCGCCTCAAGCACAAGCCGAACGCGAAGCTCATCGACGTGACGGCCTGCACTCCGACTCCGCTGGGGGAAGGCAAAACCGTGACCTCGATCGGCCTCAATGAGGGCCTGAATTACATCGGCAAACGCTCCATGCTTTGCCTGCGCGAACCGAGCCTCGGACCGGTTTTCGGCGTGAAAGGCGGCGCGGCGGGCGGCGGCTACTCGCAGCTTGTCCCCATGGAAGATCTCAACCTTCATTTCACGGGCGACATTCACGCCATTTCGATCGCGCACAATCTCTGCGCGGCCGCGATCGACACGTCGATTCTTCTCAAAAACCCTCTGAACTTTGACCCGCAAACAATCCAATGGCGCCGGGTGGTCGACATGAATGACCGCGCCCTGCGCCAGATCATCGTCGGACTGGGCGGAAAAGAAAACGGCGTCCCCCGAGAAACGGGCTACGATATCGCGGTCGCTTCCGAATTGATGGCCATTCTCGCGCTCGCGTCGGACATCAAGGATCTTCGCGCTCGGATCGGAAAGATCCTGCTCGGCTACAGCTACGACGGGAAGCCCATTACAACCGAGGACCTGAAAGTGGCCGGCGCAATGACGGCACTTCTAAAGGATGCGATCAAACCCAACCTGATTCAAAGCCTCGAGGGCAATGCGGCGCTCGTTCACGCGGGCCCGTTCGCGAACATCGCTCATGGCAACAATTCAGTGATCGCCGATCGAGTCGCCCTGAAGCTCAGCGACTACGTCGTCACTGAATCAGGGTTCGCCTCGGACATGGGTGCCGAAAAGTTCATGAACATCACCTGCCGCGCAGGCGGATTCAAACCGAGTTGCGTGGTGATCACCTGTACGGTGCGCGCCCTGAAAATGCACGGCATGCCGTCGCAGATGATCAAAGGCCTCAATGCCAAAAAGCTGGCCGATCTCCTGAAGAACCGGCATGACGAGTACCTCGAAAAAGGTATTGAAAACCTCGAAAAACACATCGAGAACATGCGCAAATTCGGCATTCCGGTCGTGAACACGATTAACCGCTTCGTTTTCGACCACGACGACGAGATCAAAATGATTCAGCATCGGGCCGAAACGGCCGGGGCCTTCGCCTCGATTCCGCTCGAGTGCTGGATGCACGGCGGAAAAGGTGCCGAAGCGGCCGCACGCGCCGTCGTGCAGGCTTGCGAGCAACCGTCGAATTTCAGGCATCTCTATCCTGTCGAGGCCCCGATCAAACAGAAGATCGAGACGATCGCGAAGGAAATCTATGGCGCCGATGGCGTCATCTACCTTCCCGAAGCCGAAAGCAAGATTCGCAAATTCACCGATCTCGGATTCGACAAACTTCCCATCTGCATGGCGAAGACTCATCTTTCACTGAGCCACGATCCCGACCTGAAGGGCCGTCCGCGAAACTTCAACGTCACGGTCCGGGACATCCGCGCGAGCCTTGGGGCCGGGTTCCTGTATCCGCTCCTGGGCGAGATGCGCACGATGCCGGGTCTGGGCTCTGATCCCGCGTATCGTGCGATCGATATCGACGTGAATGGCAAGATTCGAGGTTTGTTCTAGGCGTCGTCCACATGAATCGGGTGTGCTGAGATTTCAACAGCTTACGTCGGGGCTTTTCTTTTGCTTTCTTTGACTCACTGCGGCATAGTGCTGCCTGTTTTGGAGGTTTCATGAAAACTCGAATTACCGTCGTTCTAGGTGCCCTATTGATCACGTCCCTTGCCGCTCATTCGAGCTTCGCCGCAAAAAAGCCGGTGAATCTGGAACGCAAGCTAAACAATCTTGCCTCCGAAGCGCTCAGCGCTGATTTTAGAAAGCAGATCACCAGAACCGAGGAAGGCATCTGCGGTGCCGAAGGGCCCTCGTATATTGTCGACATTCAAGTACGCCGGACCGAAAAGGAGTTTGACCAAAAAACAGGAGAACTCAAACTCACTTCACGCTGGGAGACCGTAAAGACTTACGGGATCACTGAACTCCTGCTCGCGACACAAGGCGCTCCGGTTCTGATGGACTCTGAAAACTGCATGGAATAATCAGCGAACCCCGGCAGCCGTGAGCTTGCCGAGCTTCGTTCTGACGCAAAACACGTTTACCGCTTTTGCCACATTGGAATGAATGCGCTTGAGCAAGGCTTCCTTGTCCTCGGGCTCGACCAAGCTCATAGCTCTTTCATCCGCAAGGAGCGCCCGGATTTCGGGCCTCCGAAGTGTCTTGTCCGGAAGACGGGGAAGGATGTCGCGAACAAGCCAGATCGCGCCCCGGGAGTTCTTTTCCTGCCTCATTTTTGCCGCGATCTGTGGAACAAAGCCGGCAAATTCATTAGCGTGCGGCTCCTGAAAAATTCTTCTGAGTGGGTTTTGGAGGACGATCAAACCGCCTTTCTGAATGGTGTCGCTGATAAAATCGGCGAGTTCCTGCTTAAGGGCGACCGACCAAGGACGCGAAAATACCTCCGCGATCACGTTCGTCGCGTCTTCCGTTCGGGATGAGAGTTGCAGTTCAAGCGCTTGCTTCGCCTTTTTGATGAATCCGGCATCCCCGAGAGCGACAGTGAAGCCCGGGCCCGTTTCTTGTGCGAGCCTGTCGAATTGCTCCGGGTTCCTGGCCAGCGCCGCGAGCCACGCACGTGGTCGATACTCGACCTGCCACACAGGATCAGTCAAAAGGGTTCGTAACTCGTGCGGATGGATTGTTCCATCCAGAACCGCTCTCTGGAGTGACGCGGCGACTTCGGGCACTCGAACGGCTTTTCTGAGACGCAGTATTTTCCAAATCGGCGGCTTCATCTCGTCGCTCAGCATCTTCGAAAAAGCGGCCGTGAATTCTTTGTTCCAGTAACGATCGATTCTCCGGCGGAGCAACTCGACTTTTCCCGGATTGCCGGAACTCGCGAAGCCGCTGCCTTTCGGATCAAAATAGGCCCGAAGCATTTCACTCGGCTCCGTCGGGAAAACATCGGGCAGGACCCGAAACCCCGCCGAGCGGAGGATTTTCAGTTCGCGTTTTCCGGCTTTGAAATCGCTCAGCACGTCTCCGTACTGATAAGCTCCGTCGTCGATTTTCTCCGGGAGCTGAATCGCGATCCGATTGGCTCCGTACTTCGGCTCCACTTCTTCGAAATCGAAAGCGTAAAATCCGGCTCCCGATTCGGCGTGTCCGCGACCGTCCGTCGGCAGTGAGTAGAATGCGTTCAGCTGTCCGAACGGATCCCGCATCTGACGATGGTAGTTTTCGACGGAGCGCACATTGTGGTAGACGAACGGCCGCTCCACGGTTTTGACAGCCTTCGCGTCAGCTGGATTCAGCCAGGGAACAGGTTCCTTCTTCAGAAGCTGGGTGCTGATCTCGGTTAGGCTTCCAAAGATGTTCAAATCCAGCTCTCGGAAGGCATCTTTAAATCCGGATTGCGCGAGAACCGAAACGGTCCGTTCGGGATTGAGCCCGTCGTAAAGAATCCCCTCGAGCAGTTCACGGATCCAGCGCTTCGCTCCCTGGGCACCATCTCTGAAGCTGTTCCCGGTGATCGCTTTCAGGGGAATTTCAGAAACAGCGGTTCTGATTTTTTCAATATGAGGGATATCCAGGTCGTACTTCAACGCGACTCGGAGATATTCAGCGATTTGCGAAAGCCGTTTGATTGCCTCTTGGGGCGGGGTCCGGGGCGCAAGAAGGTCTGCCTTGAAGGGCAGTTTGCGTGCGGCGACCGTTTGGACCGCGTCGGGCGAAAGCACAATCGGTTTTCCGGACGTGATCTCGAGGGCTCCTTGGTCAAAAATCGCCCCGCCGCCCTCCCTCGGCAAAACCCGTCCGCCGATCTGTTGTCCCGGCTTAATTCGCCAGTTCGCGTCGGGAAATTTTTGTTCCAGGAATTTTCTAAAATTCTCGATTACCCCGTTTCCCGAGCCCTTCGCGAGCGGTTTACCCGTTGGGTCCGTCACCAGGAGCTGAACGGGCTCGTCCTTGAGATAAATGCGATCATAGTCGTAATCGAGACGCTCACGAACGATTGCGGGATTTCCATGTTCCGCCTCGAGGGCTGCGTGAACGTAATTCAACCACCCCAGGGCGGACTCGCCGTGAAGGAACACCCGAATTCCCGCTTTTTGGGCAAACTCCTGAATCGTTTTGAACTCGACGACACGCGCTTGAGTCGAAGCGGCTCTTTGAGCCAGCTCTTGGGGATTGATTGACGACAGCCTTCGTTTGGAGCTCGGAATCGGTTCTCTATGAAACCCAGGACGAAATTCGGTTTCAGCCTTGAGGGCGCTTGGGTGTACCCCTTCCAGGAGAAGGACAAAAATTCCCATGATGATATTTGAGGTCGAACCCGCCAGATATCCCATCACCTCTTATTCGGTTGAATTTACTCATTAATTAACGCCCCAAGACCGCAAGAGCCACAAGACCCTCAATGAGACTGATTGCAGACCGCGTTTTAGAGAAATTTTTCTGAAAACTCGCCGTTATGCAGCGTCAGCAGCTTCTTCTGCCCGTCGACTTCGGTCTCGACGTTC
>MEQK01000140.1 GCA_001770175.1 Bdellovibrionales bacterium RIFOXYD1_FULL_55_31
TGAAGCAGGTTTCAGTCGTGAAGCCGGTACTCGCGACGGTGCTCGGGCGGACGCTTCCGGATTACTACCCGACGAGAAACGCGCCCCTTCCACGCTTGATTCCCCTTGAAGTCGTCTTTCGGTTCAGCTGTCCCGAAGGGAGCTCGCTCATTGAGCGGGCTCGCGATTCGGGCTATCTCGCCTCGATCGGTTTTCCCGAAGCGAAGGTCGAGCCCGGGCAGCGGTGGGATTTTCCGGTGATCGAACTTTTCACGAAGCTCGAGAGCGCGGACCGGCCGGTTTCGCTCGCGGAGGCGCTCGCGATGTCCGGACTTTCGGCTGGCCAGCTTCAGGAAATGTTTCTCAGGACGGCTTGGGTCGCGGGAATTCTGCGCTGGCTTTGCGCGGCCTCGGGCCTCGAGCTTGCCGACGGGAAACTCGAGTGGGCGCTCTCTGAAACCGGGGAATGCTTTCTCGTCGACGCGATCGGACCGGATGAGCTTCGCATTTTGTTCAGGCCGCTGTCGCGTATCGCGGCCGCCAAGGCCAGCGCGGCTTCGGGCGGCAAGGAGCCGCGCAAAAGCGATACGACACAGCTTTCAAAAGAGTTTTTTCGGATTCATTACCGCAGTACCCCTTGGTATCACTCGGTCCAGAAAGCCAAGGAAAAAGCGAGCGCGACCGGAACCGCTGACTGGAAACGTTGGGTTCCCGAAGTCCCGCCGAAGCTGCCGGGTTCGTGTCTGGAACTCGGGAGCCAGCTTTATCAGGCGTTGGCGAACCATTTGACCGGGAAGACCTGGTTCGCGGACGCGTGGACTCTGGAGCGTGTGATCGCGAGCATTCAATATCTCGAGGATTTCGGAACGCCGCAAACATGACGAGGTCGACTCAAAATTCCGGCAAGAAGGTTCTGGTCGTCGGTTCAGGCGGCCGCGAGCACGCGCTCGCGTGGAAGCTCGCGCAATCCACGCGGGTTTCGAAGGTTGTCGTCGCGGCAGCTCCCGGCACTGGCGAGGCCTGGCCTGCGGAGTGGGAAAAATGGTCGCTCGGTGATTTCCATGAACTGGCGAAGCGCGCGCGCGAGGCCCGGATCGACCTGGCCGTCATCGGGCCGGATAATCCGCTCGCCGAAGGGATTGTTGACGTTTTCGAAGCAGCCGGAATCGTGACGTTTGGGCCGAGTGCCGCCGCGGCCCGGATCGAAGCGAGCAAAAGTTTTGCCAAAGAAGTCATGCACGTCGCGGGCATTCCGACCGCGAAGCACTTTGTCGTTCAGTCCGTGGACGAAGCACGGGCACTCCTGCGAACGCTGCCCTGGAAAGTCGGGTCAAAGGAAGCGGGATGGGTGATCAAGGCGGACGGACTGGCGTTTGGAAAGGGTGTCCGAGTTTGCGGCAGTCTCGATGAAGCCCTAGCCGCCGTTCAGGACCTTGCCGATTCGCGCTGCCGGCCGCCGCTCCTGATCGAAGAGCGGCTCTCGGGCCAAGAAATTTCCTGGATGGCTTTTTGTGATGGAGATCGCGCGGTACTCCTCGAGCCGGCTCGCGATCACAAGCGGCTCAAGGACGGTGATCAGGGCCCGAATACCGGCGGCATGGGCGCTTTCAGTCCCGTTCCTGATCTCCCGCCCGGCCTGGGAGAGAGAGTTCGAGCGGAGGTTTTCATTCCATGCCTCCGTGAGTTGAAACGCCGAGGCGCACCTTTTCGCGGGGTTCTTTACGCCGGGCTGATGTTTGACGCGAACGCCGGGAAGTTCTGGGTTCTCGAGTTTAACGCTCGTTTCGGCGATCCCGAGACCCAAGTCATTTTGCCGCGCATGACGGATGATTTGTTTTCCTGGTGTGAAGCCTCGGCGAGGGGAGAACTCGCTCGTCTTCCGGATAAGGTCTCGTTTTCGCGAGCTGCCGCCGTTTTCGTTGTAGGAGCCGCTCGCGGTTACCCCGAAGCGGTCGAAAAGGGTCAGGAGATCCGTACCGCGGGCACGCGCGCTTCAGCCCCGGAAGTTTTCTGGGCCGGAGTTCGCCGCGACGATGACGGAAAATTGCGAACGGCCGGAGGGCGTGTTTTCGGCGCGCTCGGGATGGGCCCGGATCTCGCGGCGGCCCGCGCTCAGGCGTATGACCGAATCCGGCAGATCGGCTTTTCAGGGATGCAGTTTCGTACCGATATCGCGAGCGGTACACTTGCGGCCGCGATTCCTATCGTGATTCTTGCCTCGGGACGTGGTTCGAATTTTTCAGCGATTCACGAAGCGGTCTCCAGGGGAGCCCTCAACGCCAGGATTCTCGCCGTCATTTCAGACCGGCCGGATGCCCCGGTGCTGGAAAAAGCGAAAGCGGCCGGACTCGAGGCGATCGCGCTCCCGGTACGCATGGATGGGGAAATAGCCGCGAGAAGGGCGAATCAGGAAGCGGCGTTGTTGGAGGTCCTGAAAAAATTCTCGCCGCGATTTCTGGTTCTGGCCGGGTATATGCGGTTGCTCGGTCCGAAGGTGATCGAGGCGTTCCGCGCCGAGCGCGGCTATTCCCGGATCGTCAATATCCATCCGTCGCTCCTGCCCGCCTTTCCTGGCCTGGGCGGTTACGCGCAGGCTTTTCATCACGGGGCGAAAGTCGCCGGGGTGACCGTTCATTTGGTTGACGAAGGGCGTGATACCGGCCCGATTTGCGCACAGAAGGCGTTTGCGATCGGCGACTGTCGTTCGTGCGATGAAGTAGAAGCCCGCGGCCTCGCGATAGAACATGAACTCTTTCCTGAAGCATTGAAATGGGTATTGCCCGAAAAGTTTGATGTGATGACCGAGACCGGCCAGAATAACCAGAATGACCAGAATAAAAGGAGTATCCGTGTTCGCCCGAATTGAAGTCGCCATGCGCCCGCAATTTACGGATCCCGCGGCTCAGGGATTTTTGAGAAAAGTGGAGCTCGCCCACCCGTCCCTGCGCCAGAAGGTTCGCTGGGCGAGGTCATTGGACGTCTACTGGCTCGATCTGCCCGCGCCGCGCGAGGAGTTGATCCAGGCGATCACGTCCGTGTTCTGGGATCACGTGCTGCAATGGCTTTTTACGGGAAACCTGATCCCATCCGCTGCCGGCAAGCACGGCGGCATGCAGGACCTCTTTGAAGCGGCGCCGATCCGACCGGGCGTTTTCTGGGCTCTCGAGCGGCGGTATCGTCCGGGTGTCACCGATAATGTCGGTAAAACGGCGTTGGAAGCTTTTGAAATCGTCCTCAAGCGCAAACTTCCCGAAGGGCGCGCCTCGAGCGGTTCTCTTTTGCTTCTGGAAGGGCCGGAGTTGAATGAAGATCTTTTGGCCGCTTTGGCGAGAGATGTCTATTGTAATGAGCTCATCGAGACCTGGACGATCGTGCCTTGTGAAGAGCTCCGGAAGAGCGATCGCTTTCACCAGGAACGTATCAAAAGGGATTTGCCGAAGATTTTGGTCAGGGGCTCGGGGATCGTGCAGGAAATGGATCTCGAAGCGCTGGATGACGCGGGTCTGGAGCTGCTGAGCCGGAAAAGGCTTCTCGCGCTCTCTCTCGTGGAAATGAGGGCTATCCGCGATTATTTCAGGCGGCCTGAGGTGGCTCGGAAACGGAAAGAGAGCGGTTTGGGAGCGCCCACGGACGTCGAACTCGAGATCTTCGCGCAGACTTGGTCGGAACACTGCAAACACAAGATCTTCGGCGCGAAGGTCGAGTATACCGAAAGCGCCGAGAGCGCCGGCTCGTTTTCGATTCCGTCGGAAATCAACGGGCTTTTCAAGAGCACGATTGTCGCGACAACGGCTGAGCTGAAAAAGCCGTGGTTGCTCTCGGTTTTCGACGATAATGCGGGGATTGTCGCCTTTGATGACGAAAACGCGATTTGCATCAAAGTGGAGACTCATAACAGTCCTTCGGCGCTCGATCCTTACGGCGGGGCTTTGACCGGAATCGTGGGGGTGAACCGGGACATCCTGGGTTGCGGGCTTGGCGCCAAGCCGATTTTCAATACCGACGTCTTTTGCGTGGCTCCTCTCGATTATTCCGAATCGCTCCCGGAGCGGTTGTTTCACCCACGCCGCATTCTCGACGGCGTCCGCAGAGGCGTCGAGCATGGCGGCAACAAGAGCGGTATTCCGACCGTGAACGGGGCGCTGGTTTTTGATCAGCGGTATCTTGGCAAACCGCTGGTGTATTGCGGAACGGGCGGCATCATGCCGCGCGTGATCGCGGGCCGCCGCTGCGAGACGAAAGAAATTCGTCCCGGTGATCGCGTCTGTATGGTGGGAGGCAGAGTCGGGAAAGACGGGATTCATGGAGCGACTTTCTCGTCCTTGGCGTTGGACGACGCTTCTCCCTCGAGCGCGGTCCAGCTTGGCGATCCGATCACACAGAAAAGAATGGCGGATTTTCTGCTTGAGGCTCGCGACCTCGGCCTCTATCGCGCGATCACGGACAACGGCGCGGGTGGCCTGTCGTCCTCCGTCGGCGAACTCGCGCGGCTCTCGGGAGAGCAGGGCGGCGCGAGAATCGATGTTTCGCGCGCGAAGACAAAGTATCCGGGCTTGAAACCATATGAGCTCGTCGTCAGTGAGTCACAGGAGCGGATGACGCTCGCCGTGCCGAAGGATAACCTGAAAGCCTTCGTCGAACTGGCGGAACGTCGCTCCGTCGAGGTGAGTGATCTCGGTGAGTTCACCGATACCGGCCGATTCGAAGTACTGACGGGTGAAAAGCTCGTCGCGAGCCTTGATCTGGATTTCCTGCACGCTGGGGTTCCGAAACTCGAACTCCAGGCTGAATGGAAGGGGCGGCCGTCGGAATCGCTTCCCTCGGGTCCGCCTCCCGCGCCGGGCGGTGCTTCGAAGAAATTCGCCGAAACGGGGGCTTCGTGTCTTCTGGAACTTCTCGGAAGGCCGAATATCTCCTCGAAGGAATGGCTCATCCGGCAGTACGATCACGAAGTTCAGGGGACGTCCGTCATCAAACCGTTACACACGGTTCTCGCTGGACTCGCGGGGGCTTCGAGTGGTCCCAACGACGCCGCGGTCGTGAAACCGCGGCCGGATTCAGAAGCCGGTGTTGCCGTGGGTTGTGGCATCAACCCGAAGCTATCGGATATCGACGCTTATCTCATGGCGCAATCCGCGGTTGACGAGTCGATTCGAAACGTTCTGGCGGTTGGGGCGGAGTATGGCCGTCCGGAATCGATGCTCGCGTTGGTCGATAATTTCTGCTGGCCTGATCCGGTCGGGGATCCGCAAAAAACGGCCGCTCTGGTCCGGGCCTGTTACGGCCTGCGCGACGCCGCGCTCTCTCTTTCCGTTCCGCTGATCTCGGGCAAGGACAGCATGAAGAACGATTACCGCGGCAGCCGCCAGGGGAATCCCGTCACGATTTCGGTTCCCCCGACTCTTCTGATGACCGCGATCGGTAAAGTGCCGGATATCCGGCATGCCAGGACGGCGGATTTCAAGACGGCGGGTGACGTGCTTTATCTGGTCGGCGGCACGCAGCTCGGCTTGGTCGGCAGCGAATTTCATTCGTGCTATGTCGTTCTTCCGGGCAAGCAGCGCCTTGCTGAGCCGAACTGGCAAGAGGCGGTCCGGATCTATTCCTGGCTGGGGGGCGCCTCCGGGAAGGAACACAACCGACTCAGGTCCGTTCACGATATTTCGGAAGGGGGACTGCTGGTCGCGGTTGCCGAATCGTTGATTGCGCGCGGACTCGGCGCGTTCATTTCCGTTCCTGCTGATAGTGACCCGTGGGAATTCTGCTTTGGCGAGGGTTACCATTCCTTCGTGGTTTCGGTTCCGGAATCCGATGTTTCGGCCCTTGAAACGGAATGGACGGTTTCGGATGTCCCGTTCCGCAAGATCGGGGCGGTGATTACTCAGGAACGGCTGGACGTGTCGTTCGAAGGCGGTCAGAAGACCTGGAGCATTCCGACGCGACAGCTGAGGACCGTGTGGGAAAAAGGAGGGTACTGGGAATGAATACGCAGAAACCCCGCGCCCTTGTGGTCACGGGTGACGGCATCAACTGCGAAGCGGAAACCGCCCAGGGTTTTCGCCTTTCGGGGTTCGAACCGGAGATTCGGCATTTGAACGATCTCGTCGTCGAACAGCTCACCGTTGATCAGCTTTCGTCGAGGTATGCGGTTGTCGCGCTGCCGGGCGGATTTTCTTACGGTGATGACCTCAGTTCCGGAAAAGTTCTCGCGCTGAAGATCCAGCATCAACTTGGATGGGAGTTCTCGGATTACGTTTCGCGAGGAGGCCTCGTGATCGGGATCTGCAACGGCTTTCAGGCGCTCGTCAGGCTGGGAATATTCGGCAAGGATGTTTCGATCACGAACAACGCTCAAGGAAAATTCGTGAACAGCTGGATCAGGGTCACCCCTTGGGGTGATCATTGTGTTTGGCTCAAAGGGGTGGGCACCCTGGAACTTCCGATCCGGCATGGCGAGGGCCGGATCGTGCTCGCGCCCGAGCGCCGGGCCGAGGTGCTCGGAAAAATGCAGCGAAATGGAATCACGTGTCTCCGCTATGAAGGCAACCCGAACGGAAGCGAGGAGCGCCTCGCCGGGCTTTGCGATGCGAGCGGGCGTATTTTCGGCCTGATGCCGCATCCTGAGGCCTTTCTGCGGTGGACTTCCCATCCGGAGTGGACTTTACAGCCCGGACGGGCGAGTGCTCCGGGGCAGGGACTTGTGATTTTTGAAAACGCTTATCGGGAGTGCATGAATGCGCGCTGACGGGGGCTTGAAAATCAGGCGAGCGCTTCTCAGTGTTTCGGACAAGACCGGGATCCTCGAGCTTGCCCGGGCGTTGCGGGCTTCGGGGGCTGAATTGATCGCGACGGGCCGGACCGCCGCCTCGCTGACCGAAGCGGGTCTCGAGCTTACGCCGATCGAGAAGATTTCAGGTTGTCCCGAAGCTTTTCAGGGACGCATGAAGACGCTTTCATTTCCGGTTTTCAGCGGAATTCTGTATCGCAGGGGCGATTCCGAAGCCGCGCTCAAGGATGCCGCTGATCTTGAGCGGCTTGGCTTCGGTCCGATCGATTGCGTTGTCGTGAATTTCTATCCCTTCGAAGCGGCGGTCGCGGCGGCGGGCGAACTTTCAAAAACCTCCAAGCCGGCCAGTCTCATCGAGGAAATCGATATTGGCGGTCCCGCGCTCGTGCGCGCGGCGGCCAAGAATGCGCCGGATGTTCTCGTTCTGACTTCTCCAGCCCAGTATGAAGAGGTCATAGCCGGGCTCGAGCGGTCAAAAGCAGTCGATCGGGCGATTGTTGAGCGCAGCGCCGCCGAAGCGTGGAATCGGGTATTGAGTTATGATGCCGCGATCGCACGCGAATTCGGCAGGGAACCGCGGGCGCGACACTCGCTCAGATATGGAGAAAATCCACATCAGACGGCGTACCTGGAATTCGATCCGGACGGTCCGGTAGGCTGGGGCGAGGGACTCGGAAACGCGAATCTCTCCTACAATAATATTCTCGACTTTTCGGCTGCCTACGCGCTCGCCAGTGACCTCGTGGAATTGGCGAAAGGGTTCTCTCGCGGCGCTTCCGGCGTCGTCGTCGTGAAACACGGGAATCCTTGCGGAGTTGCCCTTGTGCCGAAATCCGCGGACAGGGATCCGCGGGCCCAGATGACCGCGCTCGTTCGCGCTTGGGAAGGCGATCCGGTCTCGGCCTTCGGTGGCGTGATCGCGTTCACAGACCCGATCGAGGAAGAAGTCGCGGCTCGGCTTTCGGAACGCTTCATTGAACTTGTCGCCGCGCCCGGACTCGCGCGGGAGAGCAAGGCATTGCAGTTCTTTCTTGATCGCAGGAAGAATATCAAAGCGCTCTCGATCCGGAGGTTTGGCGAGCTTCCGGCGGAATACGTCACAGCGGTTCCGGGAGGTAGGGTTTGTCAAAGCCCGGATCGCGGAACGAACGAGCCGCTTTTGCCAGTCACCCAGGTGCCCTGGCCCGAGAACAAAGAGCTGCTCGCCCGCTTCGGGATCGCCGTTTGCCGCGCCCTGAAGTCCAACGCGATCGCGATTGTTCGGGAAGACAGCGGATTTCAACTCGTGGGAGCCGGGCAGGGGCAACCGAATCGCGTCGAAGCACTGGGGATACTGGCGATTCCACGCGCGAGAAAAACGCTCGGCGACGGCGGAACTCTCGCGGATTGCGTCATGGTAAGCGACGCGTTTTTCCCGTTTCGTGACACGGTGGATGCCGCGCATCGCGCCGGTATCCGCTATATCGTGCAGCCCGGCGGGAGCCTGAAGGATTCTGAAAGCATCGCCGCGTGCAATGATTACGGAATCGCGATGGTGTTCACGGGGGTCCGCCACTTCAAGCATTGAGGAAGAATCGATGGCAACTTTGAACTATGCAGAGTCCGGAGTGAATCGCGAGGCCGCGGATCAATTCGTGGATCGAATCGCGCTCCTCTCGAAAAAAACGTTGAACCGTCGGGTCAAAGCCTCGATCGGCGGTTATGCCTCTCTCTTTGAATTGGATCGAAAGCGCTGGCTTGCGGCATCGACGGATGGGGTCGGAACCAAACTAAAGCTCGCCTTCAGGCTTGGAGAACATCGGACGGTGGGAATTGACCTCGTGGCGATGTCGGTGAACGATATTCTTTGCGTCGGGGCCGAGCCGCTGTTTTTCCTGGACTACTTCGCGACGGGCAAGCTCGAAACGGGAATAGCGGAACAGGTGCTCGAGGGCATTGTCGCCGGCTGCCGGGCCGCGGGTTGTGCGCTCGTGGGCGGCGAAACCGCCGAAATGCCTGATTTTTATGCGGCCGGTGAATATGATCTCGGCGGGTTTGCCGTCGGTTACGTGGAACCGTCGCGCGTCCTTCCCCGCGCGGACATCAAACCAGGCGATTCCTTGATCGGAGTTCGTTCGAGCGGTTGTCACAGCAACGGGTTCAGTCTTCTGCGAAAGCTTCTGGATCGCGAGTACAATACCGAGATGAAGTCACAGCTGGAACGCGAGCTTCTGACCCCGACCAGGATTTACGTTCGCTCGCTCGGCCCGCTGATCAGCGGGCGTCAAGTCAAGGGACTCGCGCATATTACCGGCTCGGGATTCCTGAACGTTCCTCGTCTTTCGGAAAAAGTGAATTATGAAATTCAGCTTCCGCCGCGGTCGGAACTCCCCGGGATTTTCGATTGGGTGCGCGCAAGCTCGAAGCTCTCCTTCGCGGAATTGGCGCAGACCTTTAATCTCGGGATCGGAATGGTTGTCGTGGTCGCGCCCGCCAAGGTGAAGCAGGTACTGCGGCAACTCAAGAAACGCGGCGAAACGGCGTGGGTCATCGGAGAGGTCCAGAAGAAGAGCAAGGGGACCGAATGCGAGGTCATTCTTCGCGACGGCGCGGATTCGGCGAGGCTGATCTACTAGTGGATAACGGATGGTTTGCCGACGAAGTTCCCGTTTCGGAAGCTTCGGGTCTGAGACCCCGGGCATGGATCTGCGTCGGATCCGGATTTTCGCGCGAAGACATCAAGTCGGTATTCCTTGGCGCTGGACGGGGTTTCACGGCGGAGGCCGTGACGAGTCTTCCGGACCTCGCGATACGACTGACCGGTCTTGCCGCTGATCGGGTTTTGACCGGGTCAGCGCGACAGGAAGTCCTTCGCATGCTGCTGGCGAATCGGAGGGTGGCCTCACGGTTCGAGGAACTGAAGCGGCTCAGGCGACAGGTGTCTTTTTTTCGCCGTCTGGATCTCGCGATTCAAGCGGGACGGATGTCCTTTGCGCACGCGAGTGAAGAAGAAGTCTATCTCGAACGGCTTCATGAGCGAGTGGGCCCCGAGGCGATTCGTCCGGTTCAGCGGGAAATCAGGATGTTGGCGGACGCTTATGAAGCCTGGGTTCGCGGCTCCGGCTTGTGGGATCCGCCGCTTCTTATTCGGGAGGCGAGTGAGCTTCTGGACCGTGGATGGCCGGAGGCAATTTCAAGACCCGAGGCGATTCACGTTTTTTCAGCTCAAACGGAAGAAAGTCTTGAAAAAGCTTTCTGGGAAGCGCTATCGCGGCATGTTCCTGTGATCCGGCACTCGCCGGACGCGACCCGGGGAGGTGTCCCGGACGGTGCGAAGCTCACGATCGAACGGTGGCATACGTTGGATGACGCCGCGGAACGCTTTTGCGACGAGCTACAGAAGGCGTCCCCGGAAAGCTGGAAACACCATGCCGTACTGATACCTGATTACCCAGGCGTACGCCGGAGTCTTACGCAGGCGTTGATGCGACGAGGGCTTCCTCTCGCCGAGCCCCGTGATCCTGGGCGGCTCCGCTGGGATGAGGCGATCAAGAGTGCCGTGATCCCGCTCTCCGTGGTCGGACGGGACTTCGAACGGAGAGAAGTTCTCAAGTGGCTCGCATCGCGCGGAAGTCCCGAACGGACGGTCTGGATACCCGAGATCAATGCGCGCGCCATACGGCAGGGACTCAAGGCCTATGTCGGCGGAGGACTTGCGCCGCTACACGTCGAGCTTTCAGCTCTCCAGACACGTTTTTCGGGCCGGAAAACCCTTGCCGAGCTTTCGCGCCTTCATCTGGAACATCTTAACGAAGCGGGTTCTCCATCCAGCGTTACTTCCTTTTTCGAGTCGTTCTGGAACGAGTTCTGTTCCGATCTGGAACTCCTGGGCATGGCGGAACGACGTGCGCCCCTTTTATACTGGCTCGAGCGCTTGAAGGCGAGACTTGCCGAGAGTACGCCTCCCGTCGAGCGCTCGAAACCCGAACATGGCGTGCGAATCTTCCGCCTGCAGCAGGCGCCCCTTGAGGCTCGCGCGACGGGGCCCCTTCGGCTGTGGATTCTCGGTCTTCCGCCGGATTGGCTCGGAGGTGATTCGACCGGTGACTTTTGGTGGAGCGCGAGGGAACGCGAACTCCTTGCGTCCGAGTTTTCGGTTCGTTCGTCCGTGCAGAGTGTCTCGGACAGGACGGGAACCTTAAAGGCTTGGTTTACGGTCGCCAGCGAAGTCACTATTCTTGATGGGGAATTCGAATTCGACGGTCGCGAACGTGAGTCGCTCGTCGCCCTTTTGCGCGTACTGGGCGTGCAGGAGCCCCCGGTTCTCACGATGGGGTGCCATGCTCGCCGGTTATCGAGTTATGGCGCGACCCGGCCCGTTCCGCCCCAGGAAATCCGGCTTGCACCGCTTCAGCCGAAAACCGGCGACGCCCGCGTTGAGCTGACGGCCACGACCCTGGACCGCTTCAGTCGGTGTGCTTTTCAGGGCCTCGCGCTTCAGCGCTGGCGTCTCTGGGACGTGGATGATCCGGATGTCGAGCTTTGGCCGAATGTCCGGGGAAATATTCTTCATCATGCAGTCAAGCTCCTGCTCAGATCGCGTGACGAGGAAGGCCGTTTCGGACTTCTGCCCGGCGAAGCCCTTGACCGGGCCTGGAGGGAAAAGTCACCGAAGGGGCTTTTCCGGGGACGGCGGGTCGAGAATTACGTCAAGGTTCAGCTTCGCGAGGTCCTGGAAAAGTTTTGTGCAAAGGAAAGCGAGTTTTTCGAGCGTGCGAGAACGCGAACTCTCAGTCTCGAGGATCTGAAGGTCAGGCTTGATTGCGAGGGCCCCGTGCCTTTTTCGATCATCGGGGAACCTGACCGCATCGAAGAACACCGCGATGGCCTTCTGATCTCGGATTACAAGACTTCAAGCGCGGTTCCGAACGGAACGGAAATGCTCGATCTCGGCTATCGTCTTCAGCTTCCATTTTATGCGCTCGCGGTGAAACGAACCCTCAAAAAGCCGGTCATCGGCATCCAGTTCATTGAACTCAACCGGAAGGCAGGCAGGAACAACGGCATCTTTTTCTCACGATTCAACGGAAAGGAAGCGGGAAAGATCTCCACCCTGCGGTCGAATTCGAAAAGCCTGTTCACGGCCGAACCCGATGAGGTCTGGTCGCGGTTGGAGGAGGAGATCACGAAGCAGGCGCTCAGATATCTCGAGGGGCGATTCGAGGTCCGGCCAAAAAAGCGCGAAAAAGAATGTCGCGCCTGCCCCGTCGCTGACCTTTGCGGCGCGAAGCGGCTGGTACAGCAGAATGACGGTGAACCGGAGGGCGCATGACGGAGTTCAAAGACCTTTCGCCCGAGCAGCAGGCCGTCGTTGAGGATTGGGGGCGCGGCCTCGCGGTGATGGCAGGCGCGGGGTGCGGGAAGACGACCACCCTGGTCATCAAGTGCCACGAACTCCTGAAGAGAAATCCCGAAGCGCGTTTCGCGGCTGTTTCGTTCACCGAACGCTCGGCGAGTGACCTTCGCACCAAGTGTTCGGCGCGCATGCCGCTTCGAAATCACTGGGTCATGACGATCCACGGGCTTTGCGCGGCCGTGATCCGCGAGTTCCCGCGTGAAGCGGGCTTCGACGGCGAGGAGACGATGCTCTCCGAAGGCGAAAGCCAGCTGCTCTGGGATGAAGCGCAGAATCCGCTTTGGATCGGGGATGATCTTCCGGGAATAATCGACGGTGCGCTTGAACGGTTATTGGCGCGTGAGTCACGTGACAGCCTCATGGGCCTGCTCCGGCGCGCCAAAGACCTTTCCTCCTTCGGCCTGCTGGAGTCCCTTCGAGAGGCGGGAGATGCCGACGCGAAGGCGCTCGAAACCGTCGCGCGGTATGTCCTTGAGCGATATCAGCGATTCAAAAGACGGCGTGGAGCCTTGGATTTCAATGATCTTGAAAAAGGAGCCGATCGCGCGCTCGAAGATCGCGTTGTGCGTGCCCGCTTTCATGACCGATTCGATTTGGTGCTCGTTGATGAATTTCAGGATACGAATCCGCTTCAGGCGCGAATTCTCGCGCGGTTCGGCAAACCTGATTTCTCGAACATCTGCGTCGTCGGTGATCCGAAACAGTCGATCTACCGGTTCCGTGATGCCGACGTCACAGTTTTCGAAGAATTCTGCGGCCGTTTGCCGGCGCGAAAATCGCTTACCTGGAATTTCAGAAGTCGCGCCGGAATCATCGAGTACACGAATCGTGTTTGTGAGCCCGCCTTCGCTGCCACCCGGATGCTTTATGAACCACTTGTCGCCAAACGAGAGGCACCGGCGAACCCCCTTGTCGCGGAATCCGGACAGGTACTCCATCTCGAGGTCGATTCGCCCGCGCAGCTCGGAGCTTTTATCCGCGCGGAAATGGAACGGGGCGTGCCGCTCGACGAGATGGCACTTTTGCTCCGTCGCATTCGGGGCAATGAAAGTTGGTTGAAAGCTCTCTCCGCCGCCGGAATTCCCGTCGCCGTTGGCAGTGGCGGGCTTTTTTGGGAAGACCCGCGCGTCCGGGAACTCGTCGCCTTTCTCAAATGGTGGGAAAACCCGGGAAATTCTCTTTCAGGCGCGGTATTTCTCCGAGCGCCCTGGGTGGGCATGGAAGATCGCATCCTGGACGAGTGGGTCAGGGAAGACGCGACCTGGCAGGAGCCTTTCTTCCGTTCAGATCATCCGCTCGCGCGGGCGCTTGCGCCTTATCGGGCTGCGGCCGGAAAGGTCCGGCCGGGAGAACTCTTGCTGGCCCTCCTGATCAGTCCGGAGATCGAGAATGAATTGGGCGCGCCGCTTCTCGGGCTCTGGCATCGGGTCGAAGATCTGTCGTTTCGCGGCGCTGACTTTCATTCCGTCGTTTCAGAACTCGTTTCGGCGCTTCAGGAAAATCGCCGTGAACGCGAAGTTCCGCCGCCCCGGAATCTCGGGCAACTTTCAGTTCTCACGCTACACGGCGCCAAGGGGCTCGAGTTCCCGCACGTGATCCTGGTCGATTTTCAGGAGAAACCCAAGACCGCCGATACTCCCCTCCTTTTCTGGGATCGGGAGCAGGGCGCGTTTCTGGGCGGCAGGGACGAGGAGGGCGACCGGACCCACAACTCGGACCCGCTCGAGGGGACATGGAAAGCGAAGGAACATGCGAAAAATGTCGCGGAAAGCATGCGCGTTCTCTATGTCGCCCTGACGCGCGCGCGAGAGCGTCTCATCGTCGTGTTGCCGAGGCTTTCGAAGCCGCTGGACGAAAAGGCCATGGCGAAGCCGTACGGCAAAGATCACTGGCGCGCCTGGATCGAGCACTCGGGCGCGAGCGCGAACGTTGCAAGCGGGGTGGCTGACAGCGGAGGTGCCGCCGGGCAAAAATATTTCAATGGAGTGACGTCAGGCGTGCCCTCTGCGGACGTTCCCGTCGAAATCGTCCGCTCAGCATGGGCCGGCTCAGTTCGCCAGGTTCGTCCCCGGCATAGTGTCACGGAATTGAATCTCCTGTCACGCTGTCCGCGAGCTTATGAATGGACGCATATCCGGCCGGTTTCGATTCCGGCTGTCGATGAGCCCGAGAGCCTCGAGGGTGATGAAGGGCGAAGAAGCGCGTTTTCGCAACGTGAACTCGGGACAAAAGTTCATGCGGCACTCGAGTTGTTCGAGGGCAGCGCCTCCAGGGGCGTCGAGGAACTCAGGCGTATTGAAGGCGAAGCGGGGGAATCACGATTCCGTGCCGATGCCTTGATCGCCTGGGCCGGTCGCTCCCCGGAGATGAAGCCCGCCGATCCGGGGTGTGGTCGCGAAGTTTGGCGCGAACTGTCCTTTGAAGTTCCGATTTCCGGGGAAATTCTGGTCGGATCGATCGATCGGCTCGTCCGTGAGAGTGTTGACGGTGTTTCGCGTTTCACTCTGGTCGATTTTAAAATAACGACGGCGCGAAAAAGCCCGCGATCCCTGCTCGAGAATTATCAAACCCAACTCGAACTCTACGCGGCGGCCCTCGGTGCGCTTGAGCCGCAAACGAAGATCCAACAGATGAATGCTTTGCTCGTGAATATTTCGCCTGGTCACGTCGAGGCTGTGCCGGTGCCGCTCGGAGGGCTGCGCGTCGAGGAGTTGGTGCGCGAAGCTGCGCATATCGTTTCGGGAAATCCAGGGATTGCAAGGCCTGGTGCAATGTGTCGGTACTGCCCCGTGCGCGGACTGTGTCGCGAAGCTTGATCCTTCGGTATCGAAGTGGCTAAACTCTCATTTTAATTAATCTGATTCGGAGCCCTTTCTATGCGCTTTCGGCTTGCCCCAGTGTTGTTGCTCACCTTCGGTTTTCTTTTTTTGGTGCCTCGCGAAGTGACCGCTTTCGAACGCCGTTTGGCGAGTCCGTTTCCGGGAGCGGAATGGAAAAAAGTCGAGCAGCTGATAAACGAGCAGAAGCTCGAAGAAGCCGATCAACTCGTCAAGCAGCAGCTCGAAAAAGCCCAAACGGCGCGAAACTCCTCAGAATGGACTTATGCTCTCGTCCTGGATACGAGGCTCAGGACGGCGCTTCACGGCTACGAAACGTCGATCAAAAATCTTCTTGCCCGGGCATGGCCTCAGGATGTCCTGAGCCAGGCCATTCTGAACTTGAACGTGGCCCAGAGCCTGACCCAGTATGCGAACGCCTACGATCATGAGATCAAGCAGCGCGAGCGTACGGCCGGGGAGCGACCCTCGACGGATTTGGAAATCAAGTCTTGGACCTTGAAAGAGATCTACGACAGAGCGGAGCGTTCCCATCTTGCGGTTTGGAAAAACCGGGCCGCGCTTCGCTCTTTCAGCTCACGAGAGCTCGATCAGTATTTCTCGAAGGGTAATTATCCCGCGACCGTCCGTCCGTCGCTTCACGATACCGCGAGCTATCTTTACGTTTCCCACCTCGCCGATTCACGGGGCTGGACGCCTCAGGAAGCGAACGAAATTCATACCCAGGACCTGACAGAATTACTGGAGAAGACTCCTCGCGATGTTCTCGCGGTTCAGGGACGACATCCGATGGTCAGACTGGCGGCGGTTCTCGGCGAACTCGAGGCATTTCACGGGAGCCGCAATCCCGAAGCCGCCCTCGAGGCAAGACTCGAACTCCTGCGCAACCTTCATACCCATTTCACGCTGGCGGCGGATCGTGAGCGGATCCGGGCATATCTCGAGCTCAAGCTGAAAGGTTTCCGTCAGACTTTTCCCAAGCACGAGTGGTGGTCGGCGGGAATGGCGCAGCTCGCGGTGTTTACCGAACGTGCTGATTCGGCCGATGCACTCATCCGCGCCCGGGCGATCGCCGAAGAGGGGCACGCGCTGTTTCCAGCTTCGCACGGCGGGCAGCACTGCTTGAGCATTCAAAAGAATATCGAAGCCCCGTCTTACGACGTTCAGGCGATGGGAATCGACGGCTTAGGCCGGCGTTCCGTCGAGGTATCCTATAAGAACATCGAGCGTCTCTATTTCCGGGCATTTTCTTTCGATTTTCTTCAGGCGGCAAAGGCGGAGCACTTCAATCCCGGAGAGCCCGTCAAAGATCGGCTGGACGAGGCCTTGCGTTCGGGCGGAGTGGCCGCTGATTTCGAGTGGTCGGTGGAGCTGCCGAAGACGGCGGATTACCGGAGATCGCGAGTCTCCGTCGAGCATCAGATTAAAAAAAATGGTTTTTACCGGGTCGCTGTTTCAGCTCGTCCCGATTTCGCTCCGGAACAAAACTTCCTAACGGGCTTTTATTTTTCCGTGAGTCCCTTTGTTCTGACACATCGAAATTTTCCGGGCGCGATAGAGTATTCGGTCCTGGATGGTTCGACTGGACAGCCGGTTGAGGGCGCGAAAGCGACTCTTTTCCGGCACAGCTGGCAGAAGCCCCCGGAGATCTTCGCGCACGGTGAAACCGATCGGGAGGGCTTGGTCCATTTTGATCAAACGTTTTTGCGAAAATTGCTTCGACTCGGGGATTCATATTCGTACTTTCTCGTCGCCGAAAAAGATGGGGCGAGGGTCGTCGAGACCAATTCGGAATTTTACGGTGGGACCCGCAGCCAGAAGGAGCGTGAGGTTCTCATCTATACCGACCGAAGCACGTACCGGCCGCTCCAGAAAGTCCAGTGGAAGATTCTCGCGCTGAACCGTTCGGGCCAGGAGGAGTTCCGGGGAGGAGAACCGAACACGGTGGTGACGGGCAGTAAGATCCGGGTCGATCTTCTCGACCCCAATCACCAGATCGTCCACTCCGAAACCGTGGTGACGAATCGGTTCGGCACCGCATCCGGGATTTTTGTCATTCCCTCGGGCAAAAGGCTTGGCCGCTGGACCGTGCGGACGCCGCACGGTAGCTCCGCGATCGGGGTGGAAGAATATAAGCGACCGACCTTTGAAGCGAAGCTTCTCGATCCGGTAACCGCGATCCGCTTGAATGAACCTGCGGTTCTGAAAGGCGAGGCGAAGTACCATTTCGGCTTGCCGCTTCCCCGCGGAGCGGTCCAATGGCAGGTGACCCGCGAACCGATGTATTCTGAGAAACACGGTGACCACGATCAACCTTCCCGAAAACAGATAGTAGCGACGGGTTCGTCCGAGCTTGCCGCGGACGGGACGTTTAGCGTTCAGTTCACGCCCGAGGCGCCCCAACGGCCTAAAATGAACGGCCGAAGCGAAAAGGACCAAAGCACGACGACTTACCGTTATGTGCTGGTCGCGCAGGTCACGGATGAAGGCGGAGAAACGCGAACCGCTGAGCGGGTCTTCCGAGTCGGGTTTTCGAGCGTCGAAGCACGCGTGAAGCCGGAGTCCTCTTTTTTCACCGAGAAGTCCCGGCCGGGTTTCACCGTTCTACGGACGAATCTTGACGGCGTACCGGCGGCCGGAAACGCGACCTGGCGAGTAAAGACTCTGGTCATGCCCGCTGAAACAATCCTGCCGGCTGATTTTGCCGGGACGGACGGGAAACCCCGGCCGCGTTTCAATCCCGACTATTCAATGGAGGAGTACCTGCGCTCCTGGTCCGAGGGTGCGACCCTGCATTCGGGCGCGCTCAATCACGACGGCAAGGGCGAAGCACGCCTCGAAGTCGAACCGCTCGCACCGGGCGCTTATCGGCTGAGTTACGAAACAGTCGACGGATTCGGAAAGCCGTATGTTGTGCACCGTGAGTTTATCGTCGCCTCGAAGCACATGAGCAGCCTTCCCCTGCCCGCGCTCCTGCTTCCCGAAAAAGAATATGTCAAAGTCGGCGAAACCGCGCGAATTCTCCTCGGTTCCGGCTTCAAAGACCAGGTCGTGGACCTGGAGATTTTCCGTGCAGGCAAGCGAACCGAAAAGCGGCGGTTTCGATTTTTAAAGGATTCCGGTCCGGTCGGAATCGTCGAGATCCCGGTTACGGAGAAGCTTCGCGGCGGCTTTGGAGTGACGCTCTCCACGGTTCGTGATTATCAGCACCTGAAAGCGCGCGCCTCTGTCTTCGTACCCTGGGAGAACAAGGAGCTGAAAGTCTCTTTCACGAGCTTTCGCGATCTGCTGCGTCCCGGGGCGAAGGAGACCTTTAAAATTCAGGTCTCCGGCCCTGAGAAGGCGAAGTCCGAACAGCGCGGTGCCGAGATCCTGGCTTATATGTTCGATAAGAGCCTGGACCTGTTTGGCGCGCACCTGCCTCCGAGCGTGATTTCGCTTTTCCCGAACTTGAGCGCAAGTCATGCGAACGAGAGCAATCTGAGACTGGCCAGATCGATCTGGCTTCAGAGTCGCGGGTTTCCGCATCACTATAACCCGCTTCCGCTCACGTCGGACACTTTGCTGGAGATCGACCGGTACGGCATCGGGGGACCTGGCCGGCGCTTCTATGAATCGAGCATGACGCTTGGCAAGTCTATCCCGAATTCCCGATCCGCGGACGTAATGAGCGAAGGGGCGACGATCAAGGCGCTCGAAAAAAACAAAGCCGAGGCGCAAAGTACCGAAGTATCGTCCGGGGACCGGCAGGAAGGCCCGGCTCTTCGTTCCAACTTCGCCGAAACGGGTTTCTGGTACCCACACCTCATGACCGACAAAAACGGCTCGGTCGCCGTGGAATTCTCGGTTCCTGATTCGATAACGGGCTGGCATGTTTGGGTTCACGCGCTCACTGCCGATCTGAAAAGCGGAAGCCTCCAGAAAGATACGGCGACCTTCAAAGATCTAATGGTCCGTCCCTATTTGCCGCGGTTTTTGCGAGAAGGTGACGAGGCGGAAATCAGGGTCGTCGTCAATAATGCCGGCAAGGCTCATTTAGCTGGAAAAGTCGTTCTTGAGATGATCGATCCGGTGACCGAAAAGAGCGTTCTCAAATCCTTTGTCATTGGCGCCCCTGGCCTCCCTGGCGAATCTCGCGTTACGGGCGGCCAGGGGGAAACCTCCCGGTCGTTCTCGATTCCGCCCGCGCTCTCCGGAAACGGCAGCGCGACGGTTGCTTTCCCGATACGCGTACCCGCCCAAGTCGGGTCGGTCGCGTTCAAGATAACGGCCGAAGCCGATATCGGCAAAGCGGAACGTGTTTCGGACGGGGAACTCAGGCTGCTCCCGATTCTGCCCGGGAGGATGCACCTCGCGCAATCGCGGTTCGCCGTTCTCAAGGACCGGATGCGAAAGGAAATGCGGTTCAACGATCTCGAGAAATCGAAGGACCCGTCACTCCTGAATGAACAGTTGGTCCTTACGCTCGACGCGCAGCTTTTTTATTCCGTGCTTGCCTCGGTTCCTTATCTCGTGAATTACCCTTACGAATGCACGGAACAGCTGATGAATCGCTTCCTTTCGACCGGCATTCTGACTTCGTTGTATCAGAAATTCCCGGCGGTCGAGCGGATGGCCCGAAAGCTTTCCGGACGCAAGACGCGGGTCGAGACCTTCGTCTCCGAGGATCCCAATCGCAAAATGTCCCTCGAAGAGACACCTTGGCTCGAGATGGCCAAAGGCGGGGGGATGTCACCGGATCTGATCAACGTTCTCGATTCAGCGGTCGCGCGAGCCACGCGCGAGAACGCCCTCAACAAGCTGAAAAAGGCGCAGAACGCCGATGGCGGTTTCCCGTGGTTCCCGGGAGGCAAGTCGAGCCCGTATATGACGCTTTACCTCGCGTACGGTTTTTCGAAGGGGCTCGAGTTCGGAGTCGAGGCGCCACGTGAGTCGATCACCCGAGCCTGGGAGTATTTGCATCAACACTACGTGACGGAAGTCGCGAAATTGCTCCGGGAACACGATACCGGCTGGGAATTCGTCACGTTTTTGAATTATACCCTTTCGAATTACCCGGACCCTTCCTGGGCGCCGATGTTCACGGCCGACGAACGAAAAGCCATGCTCGATTTCAGTTTCAGACATTGGAAGGAACATACGCCCTTCCTGAAAGGCTATCTTGCTTTGACTTTGAAAAGATCGAATCGCCTGGACGACGGCAAGCTGGTCTGGGCAAGTGTGATGGATTCCTCGCGAAGCAGTGACGAGGAGGGGACTCATTGGGCCGCGGAGGACCGAAGTTGGCTTTGGTACAATGACACGATTGAAACGCACGCCTTCGCGCTGCGAACGTTGATGGAACTCGAACCCAAAAATCCGAAATTGGAAGGGCTCGTCCTTTGGCTTTTTCTCAATAAGAAGATGAACCATTGGAAGTCTACCCGCGCGACGGCGGAGGTCTTGTACTCGTTGACACACTACCTTAAAGCCGCGGGGCAGCTCGGAGTCAACGAGGAGGCGAAAGTCACCTTCGGCGGGAAGGAGAAAATTTTCACGTTCCCCGCTGACGAATATACGGGCCATAAGAACCAGCTCGTTTCAAAACCGGAACCCGCTGAATCCCAATCCGCCTTCGGCGCGAGGCACTCCCCCGTGATCGTGGAAAAACAAACACCGGGGCTGCTTTTCGCTTCGGCTACCTGGCACTTTTCGACCGAGCGGCTTCCGACGGAGGGGCACGGTGACGTGCTTTCGGTCAGCCGGAAATTCTTTCGACGCTTCAATCAGGGAAAAGAGTTCGTGCTCGAACCGCTCGCGCGGCCGCTTCGCATCGGTGAGGAAGTCGAAGTGCAACTTTCGATTCGAAGCCGTCATGCCATGGAGTATGTTCACCTTCGTGATCCGCGGGCCGCGGGTTTCGAGCCCGTGTCCCAAGTATCCCGGCACCACTGGGCCAACGGCCTCACCTGGTACGAAGAAATCCGTGACAACGGTGCGAACTTCTTCTTCGAACGACTCCCTGCGGGCGAGGTTACCTTGAAATATCGGTTGCGGGCTTCGGGATCGGGGAAATATCGCGTCTCGCCCGCGACGATTCAGGGCGTGTACGCGCCGGAGTTCACGGGGTATTCGGCGGGCGCCGAGGTCAGGATTGAACCGTAGGCGGGGTTTGCGGTTTGCTGAATCCCGCAAAAAAGCTGTAAACACAGGGAACGACGAGCAAGGTGAGGAGCGTCGAGACGAATACTCCGCCAATCACGGCGAGTGCCATGGGGATCCGGCTCTCGGCGCCGGGGCCGATGGCGAGCGCGGGAGGAATCGCACCGGCAATCGTCGCCAGTGAAGTCATCAAAATCGGGCGCAGCCGCATGGGGCAGGCCTCAACGAGTGCTTCACGCGTATTAAGACCGCTCTCTCTCATTTGATTGGTGAAATCGACGAGCAGAATGGAATTCTTCTTCACGATTCCCATGAGCAGAATCAGACCGATCATGCTGTAGATGTTGAGCGATTGTCCTCCGAGATAGAGCGACACGAAAGCTCCTGAA
>MEQK01000141.1 GCA_001770175.1 Bdellovibrionales bacterium RIFOXYD1_FULL_55_31
GAGGTTGTCGGACCGTCCTCTTTATCAGCATATCCGATCCGTCGTAGACGATGATTTCGTATTCTGTTGCGCCGTCAATCGGCTTCCATTCCAAGATGACCGGAATTCGTCGGAGGTTCTCCCCGGACCTGAGGCGTGTCGAAATGGAAGAAGAATTCACGGTTAATGTCGGAACGGCTGGAGTTGAACGTGGCGGGGGCGTCGGTCTGATGACTGCTTTTCTTTCTGTCGCCCTAACCTTAGCGTTCTTCACAGGTTTCGCGATCACGGGCGACAGAATCGGAAGCGGGTCGGTGCCGCTCTCGGGTACAGGAAATACGCTGTCAATTTTTTGCGGGGCGACCGGCTTCACGAAAATGCCTGCCCCAATGGTTACTTCGGGGGATGGCTCATTCAGCACCACTTTTTTGCCAGAAGCTACAGTAATGGCGATTGCTTTGCTGCTTGTTGAGCTGATCTTTACTTCTGAACCGGGATCTGTCGATAGCGTGACCTTTGTCCCCGTCTGGCTTGGAGTGACCGCGATTTCGAAAGAACTTTTGTTTGATAGCGCCTCGAGCTGGTACTCCTCGTTGTGCGCCTTGATCCTCAATTTTTTTGTGTTTGGCCTGAATTGAAATGCAACGTTGCCCCGCTTGATCTCCAATATTTGTCGAGTGGGTTTTGGCGCGATGATCTTAGCCAAGCTTAGCCAGCTCTCTTCCGTGGTTTGGGCTTCTTCAGGATGAATCGTGATTAAAGAGTTTGGAAGAACTTTCGCGGAGGATTCAGTCGAGTTCAGTTTCACTTCTGCAAAACCGGTTTCCCCAGTGAAAACCGTATCTCCGGACGATATGGGATGCTCGCGATCGCCCACGTCGCGCCATGCGACCGTATACTGAGGCCGATGACGCACGGAGCCTTTTTCTCGAACTAGAATGCCGATTGGACGCAACACAGTGCGTTCCTGGTTTTTTTTGGTCCAGTAGTTCCCGGTCGAGGTCATCCTGAGCCCGGCCAGGCCGGTTAGCAGGCAGATGAAAACGAGGGTCCATTCGATGAGATTGCTTTGGCGTCTTTCGATCCGGGCAAACGATGGTGTTTTCGGCATTACATGCACGTTAGAAATCCCTGAATTGTTATCGGCTTTCTCAAACTATTTCTGAAATTTCCGATAGGTAAGTCACGAGGGGAGGTGTCTCTGGAACGTTTCAGGCTGCGCGTATCCATCCGGCTAAAGATTCTTGTTCTCATCGTCACCGTAACAGCGGCTAGCTTGGCGAGCTATTTATTGGTCGGCATGTCGCTCATCATCGAGGACAAGGCATCCTATATCTATGATTATAATTTTGGGCAGGTGAAGGCTTCGAGTGAGCAGATCGCATCTCAGATTCAGCAGGTGAGGTCGACGCTCTTGGTGCTCGGTACTCTGATTCAGTCGCCACTCAAGCCGACCCCGCTTGCCGAGTCTTTCTACCAGCGACATCGGAAGATGCTTTCGATCGGCGATTTGCTCGTGCTCCGTCCGATCGATCCGACGCATTTTCAAACTATTTCTGATTTTGCCGAAAATTCAGCCGCAATGGAATCTGTTCTGAACGCGCTCGATTGGGTCCCAAAAGATTTCGATAAACGTGAGCTTTTGGTTGGAGCGGCGGGACCCGGCGGTCTCCCCATCGGTATTCGGGCCCAAGACGCGGATGGCAAGCCGATCGTCCTCTTGACACAGCTCCAATTCAATTCGGAGATATTCCAGGAGCGGAGTAGTAAGTTACGACTCCATTTGATCGATTCTTTGGCCAGACCGCTCCTCGGGACAGCCGATTTCTTTTCCGGACTCAATCCGGGACTTACTCAGGAATTCGAGAAAACTTTACTTGGATCGGAGTTTCAGTCTGGCGCAAAGGATTGGCAGGACGGCGACAATGATTTCATTGTCGCCTACCAGAGAATCCCGTCTGTGGATCTTATGGTCGTAGGCTTGATTTCGAAACAAGAATCTTTTCGCGCGGCCGAGGCCTTGGCGGAGCGTTCGACTATTCTCGGAGTCAGTATTCTCCTGATTGCGATTGCGATCACGTTTGTGTTTGCCCGCGGTCTCACCCGTCGGATATCGGAGATGTGGCATGCGACGCGAAGAGTGGGACAGGGCGACTTTTCGGCGCGTGTAGAAGAGGGCCAAGCACGCGACGAGATTTCTGATCTGGCATCCTCCTTTAATATCATGGCCGATCGAATTGATGAGCTGATGGTCGCCACCGCCGAAAAGGCCAGAATGGAGAAGGAGCTTGAAACGGCTCAGGCCGTTCAGAACCGATTTTTTCCTTCTAGCGGTCTGATGCACCCCAAGATCCAAGTCGCGGGGAAAGCCATCGCGGCGACGGAGTGCGCCGGAGATTGGTGGCACTATTCGCAAATCGGGAAGCATCTCATAGTCGTTTTGGGCGATGTAACTGGACATGGTGTATCCTCCGCACTTGTCACGGCGGCCGCATATGGCGCCTTCGCGATTTCGATCAGCGAGCTTCGGGTCGAGAAATGCGAGGACGTGCGTTCTATAATAGGTAAACTTGTGCGCCGGATGAATGCCGCTATTCAGGCGGCTGGAGCTGGACAGACGTCGATGACAGCCGTTATTTCGGTCATTGATCTGGAGACCGGCATCATGAAGACGTTCAGTGCGGCTCATCGCCCCGTTTACGTCTATCGCGCTCGATCAGGAAGTGTTCAGACGGGGAGTCCCTTTCATGTTCTCATGGACGGACGAATGCCGGCGTTGGGTGAAAAAGACGTGGATATTCCTGAGCCGGAAACCTTTCAACTGCGGGCCGGCGATGTCATATTCTGGTATACGGACGGTCTCGTCGAGTGCATGAATACGCGGGGAGTGCGAATGCGTAAGCAGACGCTGTTCAAGACCATGGCGCGAATCTCGGACGAGGCGGGGTCACATGCTGATATGATATGTGAGAAGCTGCTTCAGGAGTTTTCGGCTTTTTTGGGTGAAAGGGCAAAAAACCCTGAGGATGATACGACCTTGGCGGTTGGGGCTATTCCGCGGGATGCCATGTTTCTGCAGGGAAAAATCCAGGAGGCGGGATGCTCGTAACCGTTTCAGATGATCCAAAAAAAAGAAAATTCGCGCAGATGGTCGCCGCTGAGGCCGGGCAGGAATACGCGTCCTTCCGTAGTCTTGAAAGACTGATTTCAGCTATTCAGGATGATCCGAGTGCGATGCTTTTCGTGGATGCTCCGGAGGAGGAAGCGTTCGCTGAATTCGAAGCGCCGCTTGTGAGCGCCATTAATTCTGAGCGGCTGATCTATTTGGGCGCGAAGCGGATTGGAGATCAGTCGTATATTGTGAGAAGCCCGTTCTTTGGCGGTCATGTCACCAGCGATGACGTCAAACTCTGGAATTCGTCGAATGCCGCTGTTTTCGCTAGAGCGGTCAGGGTTGCACTCGGAACAACCGGAAAAGGGATCGCCTCGTTTCTGGAACCCGATGCACGGATTATCGAGATATCGCTCAGCTCGACTCTCGATAAGAACGAGACAATCAAGACGGTCTGCGAAACGCTCGCGCGCGAACGTCATTTCTCCGAGCGGTTGCTCGCGAATGTGTGCCTTGCTTCGGATGAGTTGTTGATGAATGCCATGTACGACGCACCGGTTGATGAACTCGGAAATCCTCTGGTCGGCACCGTCGCTCGGCATACTGCTCACTCCTTGGTCGGGAAAAACCGCATCCAGTTTCTTATCGGCTATGACAGCCGGCATTGCGCTATTCAGGTCGTCGATTATCACGGGAGCATGGACAAGCAGCGACTGCTTTCGCGAATCGTGAAGGTATATGCTCCCGACGAATACCAGATCGATCAAAGGACGCCCGGGGCGGGCTTGGGCCTCGCGAGAATTTATCGGTCCGAGGCAAGCCTGTTCTTCAGTTGTCGGAGCAAAGTCAGCACCGAAGCCACTGCTTTGCTGCTCTTGAACAGTGACTTCGGGAGGTCGAGGAATCGATTTCAGTTCCTCGCCACCCGGTTCGAATGATTTCATCTCAGGAATCGCTAAGTTTTTTGTAGTTCCTGAATTCGAGCTATTTGCAGGCGACGGCGTACCGGTCTTTCTCGCAGATGTAAGCCTTGAGCAGAGCGTTCTCCGCTTCGGGGCAGAAGCAATTCGGCGTGAGTTTAGAGGCGAGGAACCCCTTTCAGTTCCTCGCCTCCCGTTTTGCGACCCGGGGAGCTTGTCCCTGACTACTTCTTCACCTTGACGCTGATTACGCTGGATGAACCGATATTTCCAGCTGCGTCGTAGGCTTTGGCTGTCAGGCTATGTGTTGCAACCGAATACGATGATGTGTTCCAGCTGAAGCTGTACGGGGCTACCGTGTCCGAATACTTGAGCACGCCATCGATATAGAAGTCGACCTTGTTGACGCCGATGTTGTCAGAAGCTGAGGCGTTGACGGATACGGTGCCTCTGACCGACGCGCCCGAAACCGGTGCTGTAATCCAAACGATCGGCGCAGTTGTGTCGTTGTTCACATGGAATGAGACCGGTTGGGAAACACCGACGTTCCCAGCGGCATCGTACGCTTTAGCCGTCAGGACATAGGTCCCATCGGGCACGTCACTGACATCGGCGGTATGGGAATACGGCGGAACCGTGAGTGTCTTTTCGAGGTAATAAGTGTCAACATAGAATTCCACTTTGGTGACGCCGATGTTATCGTTCGCAGAAGCCGAGAACAAGATAGTCCCCCGCGCGGTTGATCCCGAAGCAGGTGAGGTGATTTGGACCATGGGGGCGCTGGTGTCGGGAGTTGGCGTTGGGGTCGGAGTGGGCGTTGGGGTCGGTGAGGGCGTTGGGGTCGGTGAGGGCGTTGGGGTCGGTGAGGGCGTCGAATTGTTTACGACGAACGGTACATCTTGCGACTGTCCGATGTTTCCGGCCTCGTCGTAAGCTTTGGCTCTCAGAACATAGGTTCCATCGGGCACGTCACTTACATCAGCCGTGTAGGAAAATGGCGGAACCGCAATTGTTTTTTCGAGATAATTGTCGATCCAAAATTCCACTTTGGTGACTCCGATATTATCCGATGCGTTTGCGGCAACTGAATTCGTCCCACGAACCGTGGCTCCGCTTACGGGAGAGGTAATGGCTATGACGGGAGGGGTATTGTCGAAGGCAGCGGCGTTTCTTATCGTGAAGGGCACGCTCTGCGACTGGCCGACGTTTCCGGCTGCATCGTAGGCTTTAGCGGACAATACGTACGTCCCATCCGGCACGCCGGTGAAATCGATGGTATGGCTGTATGGTGAGACCGTAAATGTTTTTTCCAAATAGTCATCAATCCAAAGCTCAACTTTGGTGACACCAACGTTATCTGATGCATTCGCGACAGCCAGTGTGCTTGTCCCGGTGAGTACGGTATTTGGCAAAGGGGAGACGATCGAAACAGAAGGAGCCGTTGAGTCAGTGCTGGAACCCCCTCCAGCTCCGATGACATAGTTCTCGGGGATAGGAGACGTGCTCACAACGATGTCATCGAAAGCGGCCCACTGAGGATTACTGCCGCCTGTGTAGGCGTTCAGGTTGTTTCCGCCGAACTGGACGGTGTTCCATCCGACGTTCACGGAGGAGCCGGGGTATTTCCATTGGACATTCGTGTATGAGACCACCGGAATGCCGTCATAGGAGAATTCGTAAACGCCATCCCTGTTCCAGGTTGTGCCGGATTGCGTATTCATTTTTACGTGGACGTCGTAACGATGCCACCGGCCGTCGGCGAATCCTCCGATTTCATCTGGAGCGATGCCGCTTACGATTCGTTGAGGGGTGTCGGTGTTGTACGGGGATTGAGCGCAAACATAATTGCTGCTCTGTGGATCGCACCTGAACCACGCGATGTAGCAACCATCTGGAATGCCGTTGGTTGACCTGTAGGTGGCATTCGTGGCCCAGTTGAAGCCGCCCATCGGGGCGCCGTTGCCGCCAGAGAAGTAGGCAAAGGCGCTTCCGACGCGGTCGTAGTGGATGACTCTGAATAACTTGATCGAGGAGTTCGGTGCAGTTGACCACCCGGGTTGGGTTTTGATCCAGACGCGGAAGTAGAGTTCGGGGTACTCGGTCGGGAACGTTTTGCTCAGCTCTGCGCCCCCTGAATACTGAACATTGTTGTAATAGGCCATGTAGGCTTTCCTGGTCGTGGCGCCCGTATGGTCGGCACTGCCGTCGGGAATCGACCGGATGGTGGTTGCGAGATTGCCGACGGCCGGAATCGAGTAATAGTTATTCCAATTTGGGGGCGCATCCGTGCAGTTTGTGCCGCAATCTTTATTGA
>MEQK01000142.1 GCA_001770175.1 Bdellovibrionales bacterium RIFOXYD1_FULL_55_31
CGCGAGCCCCCAAGCCTGCCATGGCCAGGGTTCCCGTAAAGCAGTTCTCAAGATTGTAACAGGTTTCGCTCACTCTGCACGCTGCGACCGGTCATTTCAGAATAGACCGAGGGGGTGGATGGGGTTTGCCGGTGGCAGCAGTAATCACATTTGCCGCAAGTTTCTGAAGCGGAACGATCACCGAAATAGTGCTTCAGGGCGTTTCTGCGGCATGAATCGGAATGGAGAAACCGGTAAACCTCAAGCAGCTCGCGCCGGCGTCTGCCCGATCCTTGAATGGTCCATTCAATCAAACGAAAGTCGTCATCGTCCCAGAGCACGAGAGCGTTCGCCCGGGATGAGCTTCGACCCACTCTGCCAATTGCCTGCGCCAACGAAAGCAGCGTCGAGGGAGCTTGCCACAGGGCGGCCCAGCGGAGGTGGGCGTGATCCATCCCCATTCCAAAGGCCGAGGTGGCGACGATGACATCCGTTTTTCGTTGCGAAATCATGTTTTCGATCGATTGCCGCTCTTCATTGCTCAAACCGGCGTGATAGGAAATCGCGTTCTTCCCGATGCTTTGAAGAATTCTCGTCAATTTCAGAGTCGCTTCCCGGGTCGAAACGAAAACGATTCCCGCTCCGGCCTGAATGCTGATCCAACGCAGAAGCGCCTCGGCCCGGTCCGGCCAGGGAACCCGACTGACTTGGAGCATGAGTTCGGAGGGGAGTTCAAAGGATCCGATCTCCGTCAGCGGTGAAGGAAGCCGGGTTCTGAGATCCTTGCGGGCATCGCGGGGTAGTGTGGCCGTCAGCCAGAGACTCCGGTGGAATGAGCCGATTCCAAGCAATTCCGGGATTCGTGAGAAAGCGGGCCGGAACTGCTCGCCCCATTCCCAGAGGCAGTGACATTCATCGACGATCAGAAAATCCGGGCTCCAAAGCTCGAGAGCGGAATGACGTATCGGGTGCATGAGCGACTCCGGACTTGCAATCCAGATCGCGGGCTCGTATGCCGGCGGTTTTTCCCGCGAGACACCGACCCCCAGAATCACCTTATTCGGAAGTTTCATCAGACGCTCTCGTTGCTGTCGCGCCAGGGCCAGAAGTGGCGTGATCAGGAGTGCTTTGGATCTGGGGTTCTGCTCGACAAAACGCTCGTAGATGAGGCTTTTCCCGGAACCGGTGGGCGCGATGCAGAGGACGTGACCGGGCGTTTTCAGCGCGGATAGGGCTTCTTTTTGGAACGGACGTAACTGGAACATGCCGGCCGGGTTTGCCAGCGACGTGCCTTGTTATGAGGGGCTAGGAATTCCTTCCGGCTCCTGGGTTCGGAATCTCAGGTAAACCAGTCCGCCGACCGCACCCACGCAAAGGTTAAAAAGCGCCAGAAGCGTGAATACGTCTGCGCCGCGTTGCGAGCCCATGAGCTGAAAAAGATATAGAAAAGCTGCGTGTCCGGTGCCCACGCCCGCAGGCATGATCGGAATCGCTGTAACGAGCAACCCAAGCGGGACCACGACGTAGGTCGCAAGACTCGGGATGTTTTGGTCGCCAAGGGCCTGGGCGAAATTCATACACGACCAACCGACGACGATGTGTATGAAAATCGAGAGAACGAGAACCTTAATCACGACCCATCGATGATCATGGTAGTGCCGGATCGATTCGTAAATCCGGGTCAGGCTTCCTGCTTTCGAAATCCGCTTCTCGAACGAGCGGAAAAGATAGAGCAGTGGGTCGTGGTGTTCGCGGACCAGGAACAGGTAACTGTAAAAAAGAATGACCATGACTGCCGCGGCGCTGATTACGAAACGCAGTCCGTGAAGCAAGGTCGTTCCTTTGAAGTCGTTGAAACCGATCGAGAGCGCGCCTGCCGAGACAATCGCGAGCGCCGAAAGTCCGGCGACCCGGTCGAAAAGGATTGTTCCGAATGCGCGGGATTTCCTTCCCTGAGTTTCCTTCCCGACATAGAACGCTTTAACGAAATCGCCGCTGACCGCTCCGGGAAGAGCGATGTTGAAAAAATTGCCGACAAAAGTGAGCTGAAGCGTTCTTCCCCATTTCAGTTCGATTCCCTGGGCTTTGAGCAGCCACTGCCAACGCAAGGCGCCCAAAAACGCGTTTGCCCCCATCGCGATAACGGCCGGCAGGAGTTTATCCCATTGAGTAAATGCGCGGCGTGTATCCTTAAGCGAGATAAAGCCCTTCTGAACAAGGAAATAGAGCAGTCCGCCGACGAAGAGCAGCTTCAGGAGGAAGGTCAGGATTTGTTTCCCGCTATATTTTCTTTCGCCGCTCATAGTTTGAAAAAGTTCCCGAATATCGTATCGCCGATTCGTGAGTTGTAGAGTTCCTTGCCTTTGTTCGGATAGAGGAGCCGGTCTGGAATCCCCAGACGCTTTCGCTCGGCCAGGGTCGCTTCCGCACTGGCGAGGTCCTTTTCCGGATGAAACTGAATTCCAAATGCCGGGTACTTCTCGACTTGAAAAGCTTGTACCTCACAAGATTCGGAACGCGCAAGGCGCTTCAGCCCCTTCGGGAGCTCGCCGACTTCGTCGAAATGCGACGAAAACGAATAGAACGACTGCGGCAAGCCCTCCATCAGGGGGGAGGGCTCGGTGATCTCAATCGTCGTCCAGCCGAACTCTGCCTCGGCCGCTCTTCTGACGTGTGCCTTTCCCCCGATGACCCGCGCCAAGGACTGGTGGCCGTAACAAACCCCAAGGAGGGGCTTTCGCAAGTCCAGAGTTCGTTGGATGAAGTCGTGCAAGCGGGATATCCAAGGTGCATCATCGAGGGCCGACGTTTTAGAGCCCGATATGATGACACGGTCAAAGTTTCGAGGGTCGCGCGGAAGATCATCGTGTGGCGCGCGTCGAACATACGCGGTGGCCTCCGGCACGAGCCGCAGATAGCGGCGCAGGTTGCGTGCGCCCCATGAATCCGGGTCGATATTGTTATCAATGATCAGTAGTCGCATTCTTGATCTCCGGGGACTGGTCCACCTGCTTCAGGAGTTCTGGTTCGAAAAGATAGGCATATTTCAGGAACATGCTGTGCGCCGCGTTCACGGAGATAATAAATCCGCGAATCCCGTCCAAAAACCCCCTTTTCAAAACATACGTCTCAAGGAATTTTCCGATGGGCTTCAAAATAAGCTTCAGAATGCTGGGGTTTTGGCCAGCGTGCTTCAAATCTTCCGAACCAAGGCGTGAAAAGCGGAGGTTCGTCAGGATCTGTTCATAGATCGACGGAAAGGCATAGTGATGGAGCGACCCGTTGAGTCGGAGCACCGGTCCGTCGGCTTTCAAGTCCTCGTGAACGTTGGGCTCAGACCACCTAGCGAGCCGCCTGTCCGCGAGTCTGACGAGCTGGTTTGGATACCAGCCGCCGTGTCTTATCCAGCGACCGAGATAGAATGTCTTTCGAGGGAAAGAAAACGCGGCTGCATGCAACCGTCCGGCAAACACGGCGCCGAGAGCATCCCGGATTTCCTTGCCGAGTTCGGGGGGGACCACTTCGTCGGCATCGATATTCAGGACCCAGTCGTGAGAGGCCTGCTGCTGCGCAAAATTCTTTTGTTGTCCGTACCCTGGCCATGGGTTCGGAATCAATTTGGCGCCATGAATACGGGCGAGCTCGACCGTCCGGTCGGTGCTCCCGGAATCAACGACGATGACTTCAGCAGCCCATCCGACGCTGTTGATCGCGCGTGCGATGTTGCGCTCTTCATTGAGAGTGATAATCGTCACGCTCATCGGAAATTTATCGGGCGCATGGTTCATATTGCGCAAACTAACACACAATTCAGCGCCCTGCCATCGTCGTGCTATCGAGCCCCATCGTGCAACGAATCCGGCCGCTTCTCTTGAGAAGCTCCAGCCGCTTGTCATTTGACGGCGTGAAGTCCCGGCGGGGGTGCCAGATATGGAATTGAAGGGCCAGGCCTTTCATTGACTTGATTTTGAGTCCCAAGTTCTGGAGCCGGATCTCCACGTCCGTATCCTCGCGTCCGTAACCCTGATAGGCTTCATCGAAGCCGTTAATCGATTCGAGGGCTGCTCGTGGAATCGAGTAATTACAACCCTTCATATCGGCGACACGGTCCATTTTGAGTAACTGCCGGAGCCAATGCCAGGGAATCCGGATGCTTCGGTTCAGGTACTCCGTATCGCCGCGAATCGCACTCAGAATCAGAGGGAGTTTTGGCCGGTCAAAAAAACCGCTTCGAATCAGCTCAGGAGTCAGCGTCAAACTGAGGTCACGGCCGAGTTCCACACGGCGGCCGGCCAAGTACCGACCGGGTTCCTGCTGGTTTATGTGGTCGAGAACATAGTCGCGATGCGGAATGCAGTCGCCATCCAGAAAGATAAACACCTCGCCACGGGCCTTTCGGACCGCCTGGTTCAGAATTTTGCATTTTCTGAAGCCTTTGTGTTCGTGCCAGATATGCTGGGCCGGAATCGCCGAACGCTGCGTGAATTCCCGGATGACGGTGGCGGTTTCGTGGCTGGAGCCGTCATCGCAGAAAAGTATTTCGAAATCCCGGGTGCTTTGGCCTTCGAGCGCCGCACAGACAAGTGTCAGATGTCGAGGCATGTCGAAAGTCGAAATGAATAATGAAGCCCGTGGCTGTGTCATGAATCGCATTCCTTTTGTGCTGGACGGAATTGAATCAATTTGTAGCTTCGGTATTCAAAAAAGCGATGGCCGGTTACTCTCTCTATAAGATCGAGTACGATTTTTTTTAGGTCTTTCCAAGTCCAGACGCATGGCGAATGATCGAGGTCCCAATGCCAGCCCTTTTCCCCAATCCGGTCGGTCATGACTTTGGGGTGTGAACCTTTATATGGACGAAGGCCCCAGAACCGCTTGTAGCGGTAGTTGTCACCGGTGTGGGGGATACGTTTTTCGGCGTCTTCGGGTTTCGGTGCTCCGTGATAGAGCTGGTCCATGAAGAAGGTCTTCTCCCGCATCGCTTCGGGAGTTCTTACCCAGCCGTAATGAAAAACCCGTGCTCCGGACCGTACGACGTTGAGCTTTTCACCCGAAGTTTTTCGAAAACTCTGGGCGTCGCCGACGCTGCGAGGTTGCGCGCTTCTCTTGACCGCCCGAACCTCCCGCCGGTACGTACCCCGCGATTGCTGGATAACATTGAATGAGCCGTAAAAATGCACGTAGTCGAACAGCAAACCCTCAACCCGGGGGTCATCCGCGGTCGAAGCGAGCATTGAACGAAGCTGATCGCGATCGTCCTCGTGAAAGACTTCGTCGGCCTGAAGGTAAACACACCAGTCGCCGACACACCGATCCAGCGCGAGATTGGTGTGTTCCGAAAGAATAAGACCACCCTTTCGTTTCTCGGGATTGTTCAGATCCCAGGTAGTCCCGAACCATTGGACTTTGCCCGCGCCCTCGTCGTCCGCGAAGCGCTTGATCCGGTCCATCGTATCATCGTCACCGATGCCGACGTCGATGATGAGTTCGTCCACGATTGGGAGCAGCGATCTTAATGATTCCAAATAAGGATAATCGAACTGGGTGCCGTTTCTGACCAATGTGAAACCGGAAACTTTCATTGATCCAAGCCTCTTTTCGCTTCCTGCTCGGATTGAATTTGCCACATTTTGACGTGACGAACGACGCGTGAAACCCCTTCGAGCAGGGAGATCACAAAGCCGTGCATGCCGTCCCGGTAGGCCTTGTAATAGAAATAGTTTTTGAGAAACATCGCCGGAAAGGCTCCCAACAACCGGAACCAGTTCGTTCTCTGGCCTTGCTTTACGCGGTCCTTCGCCTCAATGGAGGTATATTTGTTCATTTTTTCGAGGAAACGTTCGGGGGCGAAATCGGGCGAATGAATCAGGGATTCGTGAATTATCCCCGGCTTTTCAGGAAAAATCGGATATTCGTGGATATCGTTGACGTATCTGACTCCGGAACGATGAAAGAACCGGTCCTGATAGCTCGGGTTCCAGATCCCATAGTGAATCGGCTTGCCCAAAAAGTATTCGGTTCGATGGATTTTGTAAGCCCGCTTCGGCGGGCCGCCCGGCGTTTCCATTAAAGCCCGAAGTTTTTCGGCGAGATCGGGCGAACACTTCTCGTCCGCATCGACAATCAGAATCCAATCGTGGCTGGCCTGATCGAGCGAAAAATTTCTCTGGATACGAAAGCCTTCCCACGGACGCTGGATGAAACGGAGTTTTTTGGCCCACGGCACGTCGGGTGACTTGCAGAGTTCAGGAGTGCGGTCCGAGCTGTGGGCGTCGATGACGAGGATTTCGTCGGCCCAGGAAAGGGAGTGCAAGCACCTCTCGATGTGATCGGCAGGCTATTCTGGTTCAAGTTCAACTCCCGGGGGTGCGGCGGGCGACCCTGCGGCATTCGGTCAAGACCTGCTCCACTCCGATAAGGTTCATGCATTTGTGGTCTTCGCTGCATTCAATGACACCACACCAAGGCGGCATTCCGGGGAGCGCGTCGCGACGGCAGTCGAGTCCATCGATGAAGAAGAACGGATTTGTCTCCCTTGCATAAGGATGCCATTCAAACGGGTCCTCGGGGCCGAAAAGAGTGACTGTCGGCGTGTTTACCGCGACTGCCACGTGTTTTGGACCCGAATCGTTGCCGGCAAGGACCGCAAAACGATTGAGAAGGGCCGCGAGCTCCCGGACGGAGAGGGAGTTCTCGGCTGTTATCCGGTTGCGGACCGAGATACGAGTCGTGCCGTCGGGAACGATGCGCGCCAGCTCCGCGTCTACGGCATCGCTAAAAAGCCGCACGATGTGATTTTCGTCCGGACCGGCTGTCGCGAAGACACTGCCTGATTCTTTCAGGCACCACTCGACGGCAAGCCGTGCGAAGCGGACAACGCTCCAGCTCTTCATCGGCCGGCTGGCACCCAGGCTTATTCCCAAAATCGGGTCGGGAAGCAGGAGATCCCGCTGCGTTCGAGCGGCTGCCTGGTAGACCTCGCTTGGGTCGAGGACAAGCTGCGGCAATCTGCCGGGAGGAATTTCGACTCCGAGCGCGCGAACGGCATCCATATCCCGTTCAATGACGGGCTTCACTGATCCTTTTCCAGGAATGTCGAGCGTCGAAAACCTGTTTTTGTCGAGGTGGCCGTGAAAGTGAATCGAGCGTAGCGGCGCGCCCGTCGCGCGGCTGATCATGGCGCTCGAAGGGCTGGCGTGGAAGTTAATCACGCAGTCGAAGCGCTGCTCGCGAAGTCGCAAGGCGAGATGAGCAGCGGCTTTGGCTCGAGCGAGACGTTCGTGGTGTCGTTCGTATTTCCAAATCCGGTCGATGGCGGGATGGTTTTCGAGGACCGGAGCCCAGCGGCTATCCGCGGCAACGTGGATAGCCGCATCCGGAAAAGCCCGTCTGAGTTCCGCGACGGGGGCCGTCATGAGAACGGTGTCTCCGAGCGCCCGGATCTTGATCGCGAGAATCTTCTTCGGTGCCCTTGGTTTCATGAAAAAACAGAGTAGCCTACGTTGAGCTAAAAAAAAACCCCCGTTCGGCAGTGCCGGACGAGGGTTTTTCGATCGATTGAAACTCCGAATTACTGCGTTTCGGTGGTCTGAGTTTCCTGATGGCTCTTGTGAGCTTTTTTGGACTTCTTTGCTTTTTTGGTCTTTTTCGCTTTTTTGGTCGTCTTAGCGGCCGGAGCTTCGGTTTCCTGAGTTTCCGTCGTTTGAGTTTCGGTCGTCTGAGCGCTCTGCTCAGTGCCGGTTGCAGGAGCAGTGTTCTGGTCCGTCTGCTCTTCAGCGAAAGCAACCATCGAGAATGCAAGAACGATCATAGCAACGATCAACTTCATGTGAATCTCCTTGTGCGTAAGAGTTAGTGGGTTCAATAAACGCCGAGCGGCTAAAGGCGGGGCGTTCATCTATTTAATGAGATGAACGGTGCGTCCGCAAGGAAAAACAGGGTCCGTTGAAAGTTGAAACATGTGGCGAAATGCAGCGTCCTAAAATTTCGAATTAAACGTATAAATGTGCCTGATGTCGATGTGCTGGAATCTGAGTCGTTTGAGCTTCATCGCGGCGAGCTGCAAAATCAGTTTTGTTTGAATCTTCTTTTCCTGGGAGCGCACCTTCTTGATCTCTCCGAGGATGAAAGACTCCATTTCGACGGGATGAAAGCAGAAACCCCGCGAAAATTCAAAGCAGCCCTTGAAAGGAATGATACGAGCCTCAAAAATATCGCCCCGCGCGAACCCGAGGTTTATTTCAGAATCGGTGACTTTGTAGGTCTTGTTCGAAAAGAGGTCGACGACGACGAATCCTTTTCTATTCCACGTGAAGCGCTTAACTCGGAATATCGAATGAATCGTTGAGCAGAAGTCCCGATAGATGTTCAGTTCTTCATTTGAAAACCGGTCTTTATTCTTGCGGAAGTAATATTTGATCGGAGGGAGATCGACGCCCGGCAGGTCCCGATCGAAGATGTACCAGTCCATGAAAATACACATTCGTTGTTCGAATTCGACGTCATCTTCGTAAACAACGCCGGCTTTTTCGAAGTACTCCTGCTTGGCTTCGTAAACCTCACGATAGTACTCGCCAGTGGAGAATTCCTCGATGATAGGTTCAAGATATTTCTGGTACATGGCCTTTTAGCGCGACCTCTCCCTCATAATATCCACAAAGCGGCGGAAGAATTCCACAGAATCATGCAGGCGGGGATAGATCCCAGCCCGTCCGGTACCGTTCAAAAGCCCGAAGCCGCACCGGGGCCTCATTTTACTGTTCAGCCGAATAGCTGATTTTGCCCGCGATGATGGTTGTGATCACTTGTCCTTTGAATTCCCAATTCAGGAATGGGGTGTTCCGGCTTTTCGAGAGAACCGTGTCTTCAGTAAATCTCCACTGGCGATCAGGATCAATGATTGTGATGTCCGCTTCGCGCCCTGGTTGGAGCGTCCCGTACGGAAGTCGCAGCAGTTGGGCAGGGCGAAGGGTCATGGCTTCCACCCAGCGGTTAAGCGTCAGCTTGCCTTCGGTCACGAGTTTCAAGGTAAGCGGAACCGCGGTCTGGAGACCGATAATGCCGCTGGCAGCCTGGTCATATTCGACGGCTTTGTCGATCAGCCCGTGCGGGGCATGATCGGTCGCGATCAGGTCGATCAGACCATCTGCAAGGCCTTTTTGAATCGCCTCGAGATCGGATTTGCCGCGGAGAGGGGGGGCCATTTTGAAATTCGTGTCATAGCTCCGGACCGACTCCTCAGTCAGCGTGAGGTGGTGGGGTGTCGCTTCGGTCGTGATCGGGAGGCCGGCATCCTTCGCGCGCCGGATGTGATCGAGCGCGAGCTCGGTCGTGACGTGCGAGATATGGACCGGGCAGCGTGTGAGGCGGCAAAGCGCGATATCGCGAGCTACCATGATCTCCTCGGCCGCGGCCGGATTTCCACGCAGCCCAAGTGCATTCGAGAAGGCGCTTTCATTCATCGCGCCCTGACCGACGAGATTCAGGTCCTCGGAATGAGTGATGACGGGGATGTTGAACGCTTTCGCGTAATCCATCGCTTTTCGCATCAGGTAGGAGTTCATGACCGCCATGCCATCGTCACTGATCGCGCGCGCGCCCTCCTCGATCATGCCGCCGATTTCGGCAAGTTCTTCGCCTTTCAGGCCTTTGCTGATCGCGCCAACCGGGAAAACACGGCATGACGCGGTCTGCTTGGCTCTCTCGCGAATGAAGGATGTCACGTGAGGAGCGTCATTGACGGGCTGTGTGTTCGCCATGCAGGCGACCGAGGTAAAGCCTCCGGCAACCGCGGCACGCGTGCCGGTCTCGATGGTCTCCTTGTATTCGAGGCCCGGTTCACGAAAGTGAACGTGAACGTCGATCAGTCCCGGAAGAATCCAGCAGCCTTTCGCGTCGATAATTTTCTCGGCCCGGCTCGTGGGTATCTGGCCGGATTTGGCGACTGCGGAGATTTTGCCGTTTTCGATCAGAAGATCGCCCACAAAATCCTGATTTTCTTTTCGATCCTGGGATGGATCAAGAATTCGTCCTTT
>MEQK01000143.1 GCA_001770175.1 Bdellovibrionales bacterium RIFOXYD1_FULL_55_31
TGCCTCGAGCATTCGGTCAGGCGCGGGTTCTTTGATGAAAATACTAACCGGCTTCGGATACCAGGTCGACGGGATCCCCTCGAGGATGACCCCGCCTTCTGCATCCGTGAGCTCTAGCTGGCCGTCAAAAATTCGCGTCCCATCGCAAAATACCGAGAGCCATTGCCGACACTCGTCGCTCGAAGTCCGCTGGCCGACTTCGCACAAAACAGCCTCGGTCTGACACCGGAGAGGACGCTTTCCGGTACCCAGGAACTCACATTCGATTGTTATCCCGTTCATGCGGGAATCGGCTGCTAGGCTCGAGGTCCCGCCCGGGAAAGCTCCCGAAACGACGATAATAAATCCAGTTACGAACAACTTAAGATAGTTCATTTGAATTCCTCCATGGGACTGCCAGGGCGTTCTCAATCCACCCTTAAATTTTCGAAGCGCAAATCACCCAATACAACCGTCACATGCTGTCCCGGTTTGATGAAACGCCCCGGGTTGGCGAAAAATGTGAAATAGGTTTTTCCGGCTTTCAGCACCGCCGAAGTCTGCCGCAAAGCGCCGATTTTAGGCGAGGTGGGGACGTTCAGCCTCGCTCCGGTTCGCGGTTCGAGCAGATAAGTCCCCACTTTTCGATTGAGAAATTTTTTCGCGAGACGAGGACTGGTGATTCGATACCTCAGATCCAGCATATAACCCGCTGAAGTAGTCCTCAGGCTTTCGATCTCGAATCCGGGGTGTTTTCCAAAAAGCTCGAGGGACTGAACAGCAAAGACGGAGCAAATCGCGCCGAAGACTCCAACGACCAACACTAATCTCATCGTTCCAGGTTTCATGACTTTCAGCTTTTTCATGGCGCGGCACTGACCGCGAGGAATGCCAAAAATCCGCCTGGAAGGCCGGCACCCGTCGTTAACGCCATCATCCGATCATAGATCGCGTATTGTCCGGCGGAACGGAATTCAACCAGAGCATCCATCGTCTTGCCGGCGGGAAGAAGAAAAGAATAGCGTTCCCTGGGATAACGATAAGCGCGACCGTCTTCGGCGATGACTTTCATGAAGGCCCCCTGAAGTAAGGGGGCATGTGACTTCAGCCCGGCATTATAAAAGCGAACCAATACCTTTTCTCCCACGCTTCCCGCTGGTAACGGACTCGCAGCGCCCGAAAACGGTGACCCGTTGATGAGAAAATATTTTGGGGCATAATGAACGGTGCTCGTGACCGACTTGCCCGGACCATAGTCATCCAGAGCGACCGCGGAATGGAGCGCGGGGTCCAACTCGCTGTAAAATAGGACCACCTCGCGGTCGAAAATTTTACCGGCATAAGCCTCGCCGGTGCTGAAATTTTTCGTTAGACTGCCATAAAGCCCCATTTGCACCTGCAGCGCAGGATGAGTTCCGCTGTGGTAAAGATACGTTCCTGGTTTTACGTCATTCCAGCTGTAAGTACCTGGCGTGCCCGGAAAGCTTTCGTGGGTGAATGATCGCACTCGGCCATTCACATGACGTACCGGGTTCAATGCGGCCGTCAGACCGGGAATAATGATCGAAACCGGAACAGGAGCACCATTCAGGTTGGGAAGATGATTCTTCAGGTGGATCGTGAGATTTGGATCTCCGATCGGAATCTCAAGCGCTGGTCCAGGAACCGTGATCGTGCCGTCGTTGAGGGCGAGCGAAGTGTCCCGGGCAAAACCCCAAACCCGAATTACCTGACCGTCAGGCATGGCCAGGTTTGTCTCACCTGCCCTCAGATAGAAAACTGCGCCTTTCGCAGACTCGGGAACCGCAAAAGCCGCCATGAGCGCAACCACACACGAGACTTTCAAAACAGTATTCATTTCACCTTCTCCGTATTCCAAATTTCGACCTGATCACGGGATGCGAACCGCGGGCGGCTCGACAATCAGCATCGTCATCATTCCACCCGGGAAAATGTCGTTATTTACGATTTCCTTTTCGGTATGCGAGTGCCACATGAAGAAGAGGCCGCCGGATGCGTTCATTCCGCCGGTACCCGGAGGAAGATCGCCGAAGGCTCCCAGAAAGGGGCTGCCACTGTAATGATTCCCGAACATGAGGTTCTGCTTTTCCGGCAGCTGAACCGGCAGCGGCTTCCCATGATCGGGCGCATACTCGTTGGGTTGAAGCGGATCGCCAGGTCCGTGACCGTAGATATCCCACCCCAGTTTTTCGCCGGTCCAAGTGAAAAGGGCGTCGTACGTCGATCCCGGGACAACCGTCAGCGTGAAATCAGAGTACGACAGGTCCGGACCAGCGCCAGGGGCGCTCTCGAGAAGCCGGCCGTTTTCACCGATGATCCGCAGGTGATTGCCGTGCGGGTGAAAGGGATGTAAATCCCTGCCGCCGCCTATGACACGCGTGAGAATGATTTCGCCAGGGTGAAGCCTCGGCAGGCAGCCGTAGGGCTGGTGCGGAAGCCAAGGCGCGCCATCATCGGCCATGGTGTCGGGAGAGGTTCGGCCATTGAGAAACCACAAAACGGGAAAGTACCTGGACATGTCGACTTCCGACCGTCTCCCGAGTTCCACCAGTTCATGAATAGTGGGATCGATTTCGGATAACACAAACAGATACTCGCGATCAAAAGAGGTCTGCGGATGACTGTAAGCCCGGTTCGCGCCGCTCGACGGCCGCACGATGAGCGCTCCCGTCAACCCCATCTCCACCTGAAAATCAACGCGGGTACCGCTGTGATACATGTAGGTCCCCGGTTGGGAAGCAACAAACGTGTAGGTCACGACCGTAGCCCCATCGGGCGGAGCTTCCCGTGTAAGAAGCCCTGAATTCCCTCCGATCGCGAGAACCCCGTCCTGACCCGGAAAAATGATCGAAACAGGCTCGGACAACTCGTTCTTCAGACGCACCGTGATCAGGTCCCCTTCGTTCACGATCAGAGTCGGTCCGGGATACTGCATCAGGCCGTTCCCGACGGCATATCCCCACATGAGAATGCTGTCGCCATCACCGGTTGTAATGTGCCCTGCTCTGGCTACGAGATCGAACTCGGTCCCGGTTCTTCCCTGGATGGCCGCCTCACAAACACCGGCGTTCATCGATACAGCGAATAATGCAAAAACAACGATTGCCAAAGGTTTCATTGGATCACCACTTCCGTCATCATCCCGCCGAAGTCTTCGCCGTCGTTGCTCAGAAAATTCAGGTTACTCGTGTACAAGAAATAAGTTCCCGGCTGAAGGCTCGAACTATCCACGATCACATCGGCCGCCTCTCCGCCTCCGAGAGTGACGGAATTTGTCTCGTAGTAGAGGTCTTTTCCATCCGGCCCTCTCAGCAATCTTGCGCCGGTCCCCACGACTTTCATCGGAAGTCCGGATGACGTGAGGGTGAAAAAGGCGGTCACACTCAGGTTAGAAAGTCTGAGCAATATTTTTTGCCCGCGGACGGCACTGACCCGGCTATTCATTTTTTGGCCGAAACCACCCGTTTCCGAATTCGGAATCGGACTCGGGTTGATCGTATCGGGATAACCACGTCCGTTCAACATCGCGTACTTGTCTCGCATCATCGCGAACGGAAGGGGCTGAACCTGGAGACTCGCTTCATGAAATGCAGGATCGAATGAACTCATCTGGATGGGGAATTCAACGTCATATCGGGTCGAACCATCACCGTCATTGTAAACGTAACGGTCGCCCAGCGGGCCCGCACCGTCCGGATTACGATGAACATGAGCACCCAGGATCGTTCCGTCCGCCAAGTCATTCTGCTTCGGTTGGACATAAAGATTCCCGAGCATGCCCATCTGCATGTGTTCGGTGGCCTCGACGTGGCAGTGATACATGTACGTCCCTGGTTCTACGATATTGTAGTAATACGTGAAACTCGCGGCCATGACCGGAACCGCACTTGCGTCGGGAACACCGTCAAAAACGGCGGAAGCGTTTGGAAAACCGTGAAAATGAACCGAGTGCCCGTCAAACAAATCGGGCCGTCTCGTCATCCCGACGTTCGTCACCGTGAGATAGAATTCCTCACCCTCTTTCAAGGTGATCAACGGCGCGGGAAATTCAGCCGCCAACATCCCGGCCATCATGGCGTCCCCGACGGGGGTTCCTGTCAAATTCGCAAAGCTGAAAATGTACTGCAGCTTTCCGTCCGCCATGTTGGCGAAACCATCCCCAGCACTCAGATGCATGCACTTGATCTGGCGTCCGGAGATGGGCTGGTCAACAACAGCATCGCCATCCGTGTCACCCGGGCACTGCACCCGAATTTCGGCTTGAGCGAGAACAGCTCCAAGCAACAGCAATGCGGTCCATTTATGGGAGACTCTTCTTTCAGCCCGTAGCTTCATTGTTTTGCTCCGACGTTCTTTTTCGTGAATTCATCAGCCCCGATATCCGTGGCGCCAACAGAACCGAGCGACCCTCGGTCAATCAGTTCGGAAAGTCGCGTTAAGCGATAGTCACCGAACAGTACTCCTGTTGCGGGATTCCAGCGCGTCAAGGGACCGAAGCGGACATCGATGAAGTTACCGCCTTCATCCAAGGCCGGTGCGCTCTCGATCCCCGTCGTGACCTCTGGAATCACAAGCTGTCCACGGCCTCCATTGAAATATTCCGAAACAAACGCGGGCTGAGCGCTGATATTGCTGGAATGGTAACCGGCACGATCCGTGAGGTTGCAGTAACGCGGGTCCAATCGCGCGGGCTGGGCGGTACCGAGAACCGCGAGATCCGAAAACACTGGCGTGGCCGGCGCAGGCAAGAGCCCCCCGGTGCCCGCGTTCGCTGTTACATCCCAGTAAAACGAGCGATTGTGCCAGACGATACTGTTGTACAACGTCGGATTTGAAAACACCGCATACGGTCTGACCGTTGCGGAAGTTCCAAAGGCCGCGACGAGCGCGGGACTGTGAGCACGCGAAACGATCCCTGCAGGCTGGCTCACGGATTGGCTCGGCCCGTTTTTAAAAGCTTCTCCTGCCGTGGCCGTACTATCGTTATTCGTAATGGAGTTACTGGTAATGGAAACCCTCGCGCTGTCCTGCATGGAGATGCCGCCCCCGGCGAGACCGGCAACGTTGTTGACGATGAAATTGTTGTAGATCTCGATGTTGTACCAGAGATTGCGATCGTTCGGGCTTAACGCGACGTCGCGTCCGCTCGTGAAAGCCGTACGAATACCGCCTCCATCTCCGGCTCCAGCAAGGTTGCCTTGTATCAGATTCGAAAGGATTCCCACCGACCCGGACCCCGGAGTCAAACCGTTCACCGCCAGCGGAACACTCCCTTGGACGGCGATTCCGCCGCCCGAAACACCCACCCCTTGATTGAATGATTGATTGAAAATGATCCAGTTCCAGGAGATTTCACCCAGGTGGCTCAACCCGAGGTGACCGATTCCGCCGCCGTCTCCCATCGTGAAATTGCCGCAGATATAATTTGCGAAGATCAGATAATTGTTGCTGCCGTTGCAGACGGAGATTCCCCCGCCAGCTCCGCCGTTCCCGCCGTTTTGGGCGATATGATTATAGCGAATCCGAACGTGGTCGTTTTGCGCGCTGACATAACTCGGAGTTCCGGCTGCGTTCGTCGTTAAATAGGGATGTCCCAGCCGGATACCGCCTCCGTAGGTTCCATAATTCCCGATCACGCGGTTGTTGTTGATTTCGAGATAATGGGCGTAGCCGTTCACGAAAATGCCTCCGCCGTGACTCGCGCCGGTGATCGTGAAACCATCGATTCGCGCCGGACGGTTCGGTCCGAACCCGCCCTGGTTTGGCGCGACGTTTCTCGCCGCAACGAGAATCGCCGGTCCTTCTTCCGTATTGAACAAGGCCGGTTCGTTGTTGGCTGGATCAAAAGGACCCGCCGCTTGACCGGGCAGGAGATCAATGGCGCCGCGGGTAACGAGACCTTCTACTTTTTCCCTCCAGTGTCTGAGCTTCTCCGCCGGCGGGCTGATGGCGTTAATCATCGTGGAGCCCGCGCCCCAACCCTGAAGCCGGACCGGCTTCCACATCACGACCATCTCCTCGTAATTTCCCGGCGCGACCAGAATCAGATCTCCAGGTTGCGCGAGATCAATCGCATTCTGGATCGGAGTAGCCCCGGGAGCCGCTTCCGGTCGCACTCGATGAAGTCCCGGAACCGAGCCGATCGTGACGGTCACTCCGGTGATCGATGATTTGCCGTTGTCTCCGCGTTTCACATGCAGCTGGCCAGTGGGCGTGAACAGAGGGACTTCAGCCGTGATTGTCGTGTCATCCCAGCTGATAATCCGCAGAGTGCGGGTCCCGATCGTGACGGATCCTCTCACGGTCCCGAACCCGTAATCGCGTTGAATCGTTTTCGGCGTCCCAAGCGCCGGATCGAAAGCCGGGTTCGGAACCGCGACCTTGCCTTCAGAGACGATCGTAATCCGCTGTCCCGAACTCGACAAATAAGGCCCGCCCTGGGGTCCACTGACTGACCAGATCTTCGGTATCCCATTCTCGAATTCGCAATCGACCGGATATTGACCGGGTCCCGCGAACGCGGCGATCGGAACAACCGGGGTGTCCAGATAGGTCGTCGTTCCCGGCATGTACTGAAACGTGTAACAAAACTGGCTGTAGTTCCGTGTGAAGAAGGGATCAGTTATGAATTGCGGCTGATTTCCTCCCGGAACATAAGCGGGGTTCGGAATCGGCCCAGGGGAATTCAGGCAAGCCGTCAGCATATTCGGCGACGCTCCGCTTGGCATGGGAACATTCATCGTGAAAGTGGACGGAAGCATTGCATTATAGGAGCCCCATTCATCAGAGTAGACGCGGGTGATTTCCTTTCCGGTCCAATCACGAATGGAAACCGGAATGAAAGGGGGCGAATATTTTTCGCCGAAGCTTGGCGAATTGGGATCGAATTCGTTCGCCAAATCATCGACTATTTTTCCGACGACCTGCGCGGCAACAGGTACTTCCGTGAAAAGAAAGAAGTTAGCCCCGGCATTCTTTCCATCTGTTAAAAGAACCTGCTTGCGATCACAAAGCGGTCGGGTTTTTCCGGCAAATGGGGCAGCGACAGCCTGATTGGGGAATAGCGAAAGATGCGCCGGAACCGTGTGCTTCTCTCCCACACAGACCGGCGGCAACATCGCCGGATTCGGCTGATACTCTTCACCGAAATCAACGTTCTTATCCTGCTCCTTAATGTGCAGATAACCGCGCGGCGCGACCGCCTCGACAATATAGTTTCCAGCCGGGATATCATTGAACGCGTACCCGCCATCGAAAACGCCGTTGCGAACCTGGTTGAAGTTGCGCAAGCCGTCGTAGCAATCGGTCGCCATTCCATGTGAATAAAAAATATCGCCTTGGCATCCCGAAGGCGCGGCATCATCCCAGCTGTCCGTGTACGTTTTCTGAACTGCATCGCCAAGATCCAGGGCACCATTCGCGTTGCGATCTAGATCTTCAGTCTGCGGGAACGGGCGCCCCGCCACCGCGAACGGGTGATGATCAACATCAGCGAGAGTGACTGATCCATCACCGTTCAAATCATCGATGACCCCATCGGAATCGCTGTCGCGATACAAATTGACCTGAACTCTGGGAATACCTGGCTCCCATGGATCAGCCACCGCATAGCGGGGATCATTTTCGGCGCGCGTCGTGGCGTAATGGACGATTCCACTGATTCCCCCGTTTTCACCAGGAGCATAGGGCATCTTGCCCCATTCGATCACGTTGGTTTGACCCATGAAGGCCTGGAAGGCCTGCACGAGCACCGGGCCCGTTTCAGTTCGAGACAGATTATTGCCGGTATTGGGATTGATAAGAGGATTTCCGCCCGGATCCTTCTGCGGCTGAGGATTCAGGACTCCGCGTGAGGGAAATGCCCAGCCCTGATCCGGCGTGATCTGCCCGCCTGCATCGACAATAACGGTCGCGCCGGTTGCCTTAAAACGCGCGAAATCCACTTCGGCAACCAACCAGGAGAAAAAGGGAAAAACCTCCTCGAAGGGAGCCTCGCCCATCATGTCCGTCGTCATGCTCTGATAAAGGGAACCATCCCTAAAGCGGATGTTGACCGCCTGATCGGGAATGCCCACGTCGTCGAGCACCGGATCATTGCACATTTCAGTCGTGCAATCCCTGAAGCCGTTCCCGTTCCGGTCCATAAAGACATGATTCCTGAGGCGCGCGAACCAGTTGAATACCGGCACATCACCCAGTGCCACGCTCTGTCCGGTCGTCACGGTTACGCCTTGCAGGGCAAAAATCACGTCGAGGTTCTCATCCCAGATCACGAGTTGATAATTCCCTGCAGGAACATTCCTGATATCGAATGTGCTGTCGCCACGGCAGGGTTGCGCGTAAACGCCGCGCCCGGCGCCCGCTCCCAGATGATTCAATCCAACCCAACATGATGGAACCGCTTCTCCCGGCCAGAAGGTGAAATTGGGTGGACGGGAATTGTGCAGGTTCACCACCCGCCCGGTGATGCCGCCAGTTCCGTTCAATACGGTCGTGTCATTCGTCGTATGCACGAATCCAAGAAATACGTGATGTCCCGGTGGTCCGAATTCGACGAAAAAGGGCGGCTCGTTTCCTTTTACCCAAGCGTCAACCCCTTTGGTTCCCTCGATCGTCGCGGTCTGATGCCAGTCCTGACCGACAGGTGGAACCGCTTGGATCGTGTATTTTCCCGGCACGAGATTCTGAATGAGCGCCACTCCGTTGGAATCAGTTTTGATTGTGCCATCGCCCATTTTCAAAACATTTCCATTCGCGTAAGTCGTCCCAAGAGGATTTCCGAACGCGTCCTGTGACATTCGACCGCCGGAGACTCCGTATCGCCCGCCTGCATCAAAGAGCTGAATCGAGAAACCGCCCAGTCCACTTTCTTGCGGCAGATCCGGAGCGTTGTTGATCGGATGGCTGTCTTCGAAAACAAACACTGAAATTTGCGCGGTCGGGATCGGCATTTTTTGCACGACGACCTGAACGAAATTTTGTCCGACCTCGACCGAAGCTCCGCCCATGGCAAAACCGGAATCCGGCAACACAGAAAGAAAGTAGGGTTTTGTCGAAGGCACGGTACTCGTTGGATTCGCTGAGTTTCCCGTCGCGATAACCGGAGCGTAACTCCTGTGAAAGCGAACTGATAACGGGTCCTGTACAATGGTCCCCGGGACCACTCTGTAAGTCGTATCTTCCTGCACGACCCAGCGATAGTTCGTCACGGGCGCGCCTTGGCCGTCAACAACAGCGAAGGTGAACGCTTCCGCAGAACCAGCCCAAAGCAAGCTCACCAGGAATACGCTTATTAAATGCGAATTACTTTTGAAATATCGGAGGGTATTCAATGCAATATCCATTTCGATTTCTCCCGGCAACCGTGGCCGGAAAGTTTTCAGGGAAAAGACGGCCGGGCGAGCACTTCAAATTTCGAGCCAGAGCATGCGATTTGCGGTGATTGGCGCACTGCAAAATGGGATTTTCGAACCGGGTATCTTTCACCCCATTCTTAAGCAATAATGTCTCTGATGCAGTACTCCGAAGTTCTGAAGCATGCTTATGGAATCCAGCTCAAACCGGAACACGAACACCTGACGAACATCTTTTTTTCAGGTGCGGCACACCACCAGGCGCGAATGGCTGAATGTCCGGATGAAGCGAAGGAACATCGGTTTCATGGAATCAGATTCATGGCGCATTTGAGGCATCTCTTCACCACGGTCTATCGCCATGGTGAGTTTCGATACGCCGAGGACAAAACACTCCGAACCATGGATGAGCGCGAATCCTGGCATCCGGACCGGTTTGTCTGGCCCGATCCCGATATGTTTTCACAATGCAAGCCTGACCCTGACTTCCTGGCGGGAACCGCGCACCCGTTCGATCAATACTTACGCAACCTCGATCCACCGAAACCCAGCTCTGGGGTGACAGAAGCGGGCTTTGTCAAATTACTGGGTACCGCTGGAAAAGCCTGACAGCACGTCTTTTCCGTACTCAAGTTTTCACATTTTTCATAAGCCCGGAGTCAAGAATAAGCTCGGTGATCAACGTCCGGGGAGTCACATCAAAGGCAGGATTATATACGGGAGCGAATTTCGGGCTGTGCCCCCCCCTTACTTCATCCGGAGCGCGTTCCTCGATGGGGATGTCTTTCCCCGTGGCACATTTTTCGTCCAAGGTCGTCCTCGGCGCCACGACATAGAACGGAATTCTATGATAAGCTGCCTGGACCGCGAGCGAATACGTCCCGATCTTATTTGCGGCATCGCCATTTCGAGCAATTCGATCCGCCCCAACGAAGATCCTGCTGACCTTACCTTGACCCATCAATGAAGCAGCCATGTTGTCGCAAATTAACGTGTACGGAATCCCGAGCTTCTGCAGTTCCCACGCCGTCAAGCGGGCCCCCTGAAAGAGCGGTCTCGTTTCATCGACGTAAACATGAAGCCGCTTGCCTTGTTCGTGCGCTCTTCGAATCACCCCAAGCGCCGTGCCGATTCCCGCCGTTGCAAGCCCCCCCGTATTACAGTGGGTGAGAATGGAGTCGCCATCCTGAATCAGCGCTGAACCGTGCTCCGCCATCGCCTCGCAAAGAGCCACAT
>MEQK01000144.1 GCA_001770175.1 Bdellovibrionales bacterium RIFOXYD1_FULL_55_31
TATCCGATCAGACGATTCCCTGATCCATCATCGCGTCGGCGACTTTCAAGAAGCCCGCGATGTTGGCGCCGGTCACGTAGTTACCGGCTAAACCAAAGCGTTCAGCCGTGGTGACGCAGTTCTCGTGAATGCGGGTCATGATCCGGTGGAGATGCTGATCGACCTCGTCACGGGTCCAGGACATCCGGATTGAGTTCTGCGACATTTCGAGACCGGAAGTCGCGACGCCGCCGGCATTCGAAGCCTTGCCCGGAGCAAACAAGATGTTCGACTCGCGGAAGACCTTGTAGCCATTGAGCGTGGTCGGCATGTTCGCGCCTTCCGCGACGCAGAGACAGCCGTTCTTCACGAGCTCCTTGGCGTCGTTTTCGTCGAGCTCGTTCTGAGTCGCGCAGGGAAGGGCGATATCGACCTTCGTGCCCCACGGGCGCTTGCCCGCGTGGAACGGAACTTTGAATTCCTTGGCATACGGCTCGACGATGTCGCGATTCGAGGCGCGAAGCTTCAGCATATAGTTGATCCTCTCGCCTTTGATGCCGTCCTTGTCGTAGACGAACCCGTCCGGCCCGGAAATCGTGACGACCTTTGCGCCGAGATCGGTTGCCTTGAGAGCGGCGCCCCAGGCGACGTTGCCGAAGCCCGAGATCCCGACCGTTTTGCCGTCGAAGCTCTGCTTCTTCGTTTTGAGCATTTCCTGGGCGAAGTAAACGACGCCGTAGCCGGTGGCTTCCGGTCGAATAAGCGAACCGCCCCAGTTCAGGCCTTTTCCGGTCAGAACGCCGGTAAACTCGTTGCGAAGCCTTTTGTATTGGCCGAAGAGAAAGCCGATTTCACGGCCACCGACCCCGATATCGCCTGCGGGCACGTCGGTATCCGCGCCGACGTGGCCGCTGAGTTCCGTCATGAAGCTCTGGCAGAAGCGCATCACTTCGTTGTCACTCTTGCCTTTCGGGTCGAAATCCGAACCGCCTTTGCCGCCGCCCATTGGTAGCGTCGTCAGGCTGTTTTTGAAAACCTGTTCGAAAGCGAGGAACTTCAAAATGCCGAGATTGACTGAGGGATGGAAGCGCAGTCCGCCTTTATACGGACCGATCGCGCTCGACATCTGGATGCGAAAGCCACGATTCACCTGGACTTTGCCCTGATCATCGACCCAAGGGACGCGGAACATAAGAACTCGCTCCGGCTCGACCATTCGCTCCATGATCTTGGCTTCTTTATACTCCGGGTGTTTATCGAAAACGGGCGCGAGAGATTCCGCGACCTCTTCGACGGCCTGATGGAATTCCGGCTCGGCCGGATTCTTGGCCTTCACGTCAGCAATGATTTTTCTTACGTACTCGTTGGACGACATTGTATCTCCCTCCGTTCGCAGCCAGCGGATGCCGGATGCAAATCTACGCAGTGATGGCCAAGACGGTGGCCCCCTGTTGAATTGTAAGTGCTCATCGGAATTATCATACGACGCTCTGCATAATTAAGTATTTTCGTGCACCTTTTGTAAAAAAATCATCAAACCGGTAATCTAGAACAGCTATGACTCTCCATGCGACTCTCGGTCATCTGGCCTCCTGGGACAAGTACGATAAGTACTTGCAGGCCTTTCAGAAATTGATGCCTCACCGGATCAGCGAGATTCTCCTCGTTGCGAGTCCTTATGATTCCTATCTGATCGAGGAAGACGGCCTCATCTACGAACAGATCCGGCGCGAATATAACGGCCTTGGACTTCTCCACGCCCCCGAGGTCACCCACGTCTCGACCGCTGCCGAAGCCTTCGAGCTACTCCGGTCGACCCGCTTCGACATGGTGATCAGTACCCTTCACATCCAGGACATGCATGCCGTGAAGTTCGCGAAAGCACTGCGCTCCTCCGGCTACACGATGCCGATCGTTCTCGTGGCCTACGACAATACCGAGCGCAAGAGCCTGGTTTCACGCCATGACGCTTCCATTTTCGATCGGGTATTCATCTGGCAGGGAGATTACCGGTTGCTCGTCGCGATCGTAAAATCCATGGAAGACCGCCTGAACGTCGAAAACGACACGAACGTCGCGGACGTGCAGTCGATCATCTTGATCGAAAACAACGTCCGGTTCTACTCTTTATATCTTCCGATCATTTACACGGAGATTTTCAAGCAATCCCAGCGCCTGATCGCAGAGGGCGTGAACCTGACCCACCGAAATCTCCGGATGCGCACCCGCCCGAAAATTCTCCTTTGCACCAGCTATGATGAAGCATGGGCCTATTTCGAAAAATACTCCGGAAATATTCTCGGCGTCATATCGGACATCAACTTCAGGCGCCAAGGCGTTCATAATCCCGAAGCAGGCATACAGTTCGTCGAAAGCGTCAAGAAACGCTATCACGATATTCCAGCGCTCCTGCAATCGAGCAATCCCGAGTTCAAGGACCGGGCACGCGCGATCGGGGCGTCCTTCATTCTGAAAGATTCTCCGCGACTTCTCCATTCCGTTCAAGAATTCATCGTCCAGAATTTCGGGTTCGGTGACTTCGTTTTCAGAATGCCCGATGGCCGAATCGTCGGTCGCGCGGACAATCTCAAATCTCTCGAGGAAAGGATCCGCGAGGTACCGATCGAGAGCATCGTCTATCATTCCGAAAGAAACCATTTTTCGAACTGGCTCAAAGCGCGAACAGAGTTCAGTCTCGCCCACCAGCTTCGCCCCAAACAGGTCAGGGATTATCAATCGCCCGAGGGGCTGCGGGAATACCTCGTGACTTCGCTCGTCGAGTATCTCAAGTCGAGGACGCGAGGGATTATCGCCGATTTTGACAAGGATTCATTTCCGCCCGGAGGCTTCGGCCGGATCGGCGGCGGCTCGCTCGGAGGCAAAGCGCGCGGCCTCGGCTTCGTGAATAATCTTCTGAGCAAGTACCGAATCGAAGAAAAGCTCCCGGACGTCAGAATCTTCGTTCCGACGACCATCGTCCTTGGAACCGAAGTTTTTGACCAGTTCATGGCGCAAAAGGAGCTCTTCGCCTTCGCGCTCACCTGCGACGACGATGCCGAGATCCTGAAGCGCTTTCTCGCCGCCCCGATGTTCCCGCAAAAAGTCGTCAGGAAGCTCGGCGACTTTCTCGAAGTCGTTCGGGAGCCGCTTGCCGTTCGCTCTTCAAGCCTGCTCGAAGACTCCCAGTATCAGCCTTTCGCCGGGGTGTACGAAACGTACATGCTCCCGAACAACGATCCCGATCCCGAGGTCAGGCTGCAGGAGCTCCTCAAAGCCGTCCGAAAGGTTTACGCCTCGATGTTTTATCGCAAGGCGAAGGATTATGTTCGCGCGACCGATTACCGTCTCGAAGAAGAAAAAATGGCGGTCATCATCCAGAAGCTCGTGGGGTCACGGCGGGGTACGCGGTTCTACCCCGATTTCGCGGGGGTGGCGAAGTCGCACAACTTTTACCCGATTGCGCCGCAACAGGCTTCAGACGGCGTTGCGATCGTCGCGCTCGGACTCGGCAAGATGGTCGTCGATGGCGGAGCCGCCGTCCGGTTCTGCCAGAAGTACCCGCGCCACGTCGTTCAGTTCTTCTCGAGCAACGAGACCCTGAAAACCGCCCAACACGAATTCTTCGCGCTCGACATGAGAGCCCCGGACACTGAACCCTCGTCACCAACCGCCCAACAAGCTCCGTATGAAGACCCCCTGATCAAACTCTACCCTCTCGAAGTAGCCGAAAAAGACGGTTCCCTGATCTACACCGGTTCGACCTATTCCTACGACAACAATGTCGTTTACGACGGCATTTCCCGGGAAGGAGATCGACTGGTCACGTTCGCGCCGATTCTGAAGCAGGGTGTATTTCCGTTGCCCGAGATCCTCGACTTGGTCCTTGAACTGGGCTCCTGGAGCATGGGTGCCCCGGTCGAAATCGAATTCGCCGTCAATATGAATCCCGCCGAAGGTCCGAAAGAATTCGGTCTGGTCCAGATGCGTCCGCTCGTTCTCAATTACGAGATGGAAGAGCTTAATGTTGATCAACACAAACCCGAAGACCTCCTCGTGCAGAGCGATCAGGTGCTCGGAAACGGCGTTAAACGCAACATTCACGACGTGATTTTCGTTGATACCGAGAATTTTGACCGTGCCGAAAGCGCGCGTGTGGCTGAAGAAGTGGCCGCGTTTAACGCCTTGCTCACGAAACAGAACCGCCCTTATCTCCTGATTGGCGTCGGTCGCTGGGGAACTCTCGATCCGTGGCTCGGTATCCCGGTTACGTGGGATCAGATCAGCGGCGCGGTCGCGATCGTTGAAGCGAGCTTTCGGGATTTCGAGGTCGCGCCGTCGCAAGGGTCTCATTTTTTCCAGAACCTCACGTCTTTCGACGTGGGCTATTTCACGGTGAACGCCCAGCACGGTTTTATCGACTGGAACTGGTTAAGAGAGCAACCCGCCGTGAGCACCCGTAATTTTACGCGGCACATTCAACTGGATAAGCCGCTTCGGGTGCTCATTAACGGCCACAAAAATCGCGGCATCATCACGAAACCGGGGACTGACGAGCTCAGCTGAGCGGCATTGGATTTGCTTTCAAACAGTTAAATGCCGCACAGCTTTTACGAGAAAAAAGTCGAAATCACGGAGGGCTGGCTTCGGCTGCCCGGAAGCCTTGCGATTCCGCACGACCCGAAGGGGCTCGTCATCTTCGCGCACGGAAGCGGCAGCAGCCGCAACAGTCCTCGAAACATCCAAGTCGCGCGAACGCTGAATGACAGCGGCCTGGCGACGCTCCTTTTTGACCTGTTGAGTCCATCAGAAGCGGTCAACCGTTCCAACATATTTGACGTTCCCTTGCTATCGAGCCGGCTTGTTCTTGCGACGAAAGCTTGCGGATCGTGGGTTCCTCGACTCCCGATCGGATATTTCGGCGCTAGCACCGGCGCGGCCGCCGCGCTCTGGGCGGCCTCACAACTCGGAGGCGAAATCTCGGCCGTCGTCTGCCGCGGCGGACGTCCTGACCTTGCGGGTCCCGTGCTCAATCTGGTCTCAGCGGCAACGCTTCTCATCGTCGGAGGCGAGGATACGGTCGTTCTGGATCTCAACCGCGAAGCTCTCGCACGGCTCTCGAACGGCGATCTGATCGTTATTCCCGAAGCCACTCACCTTTTCGAGGAAAAAGGCGCGCTCGAAGCGGTCGCGGAATTCGCGCGCCGCTGGTTCATCGAGCACTTCGGGAGAGTTCGACAGCAATCGGTCGCGTGAGCGGCACTGCCGAAGCGTTTACGACAACCGGGCGATCACTTCACGAACAAGGCTGTGCGACCCGATCGATCGAAGCGCCTGGGAAACATCGCGGACGAGGTCCTTTGATTGCTGAAGATTCGCTGGATCGATCATCTCGATGATCGGAAGAACCGCGGACTTATCCTTGATCTTGCCGAGCGCGATCACCGCCTGGCGTTTGACCATGAGGTCCGAATCCCTGAGCAGCGAAACAAGCATCGGCACGCATTCCTGAAGTTCGGCCATGAAAACCCGGACATTGCGGGTATCGGCCTTGAGCATTTCCAGGAGCTGCTCCTGGGCGGCGATCAGAGTTAATTCACCGATCGCGAAAGCGGCGCTGCTCCTCATCAAGGGATCCGAATGCATGAGCATCGGCTTCAGGGTGTCGATCACCTCGATATGCCCGGCCGCGAATACCGCCATCGCGGCGTTCGCTTTCACCCGATTGTTGCAGCTCGTGAGCTTCGGGAGAATAAGGTCAGTCGCTTTCTCGTTGCGTACCTGGCCGATGGCTTCGATCGCGTTCGCGACAATGCGCTCTTCCGGATGTTCGAGAAAAGCCGCGAGATCGATCAGTCGGTTCGTTGTACAAACCTTTCCGAGCGTCGAAATGACGGTCGAAAGAACCCGCACGGACGTATTGCTGCGGATGCAGCGAAACAGCGAGTCCACCGCTTCGGGATGATCGCGCGGGGCGAGCTTCCCGACCGCGATCACCGCGTTGAGCTGGGTGTGTTCATCTCTGTCCCTGAGCGCCTCGAGAACGTAAGGCATCGCTTCCTGGTTGCGGGACTGACCGAGAAGTTCAACGCTCCGGCGCTTCAAACCAATATCGTTCGATTTGAGATTCTGCAAAAGAGCACGAAGATCACGGATCCCGATCAACTCGTAAACCTGGACTTCCTCTTCCTTGCCCCGGAGCTTGTCGGTCGTTATTTCCTGGTAATCGAGAAGCCCGCGAACCTTCT
>MEQK01000145.1 GCA_001770175.1 Bdellovibrionales bacterium RIFOXYD1_FULL_55_31
TGCAATCCGTAGTGGGCGTCAGCTATATCGAGAGGCTCCAAGCACTTAAGGCAGGTGTTCATACGTATATGTATCAACTTATACCTGATACATATACATATCAAGTCGATTCTGCTTTCTAAATGTATTAGGATAAGCTAGTTAAACGGCAGGCTAGCTGCTGGCTGCATGCTAAGCAGCCACTTTATTGGCGCATGGCTCTAAGTGTCTACAGCTCCGGCTCGGAGCCACCGGACCGCTTAAAAACCGCTTGCTCGCACACGGACAAATTACGCCACCATGCAGCTACTGCGAAACCTACGCCCAGATGCTGAACCGATAGGCATGAAGTGGAGATTGAAAGTGAGCGACAATTCTATCAAATGTGACCAGCGGATTCTTGATCGCGTGTTGGATGAGCATAGGTTTTAGGTTAATGATGCGTAAGGTGTTCTCGTTTTTCTAATCAAGGACCAACTGCACGAGAATGAATTCTACAAAATCTAGGACTCGAGCGTTCAAAGTAATAACGACAGCAGTTCTTCTGTTCGCCATATCTATTTTATTTTTGTTCATTGGAGATACCCCGGTTCGACGCCTTCTATTTCCGCCTTCAGATCTTTTTGTGCATCATGCTGTGACGCCCATCAGCATAAATAGAAACCACGTTACCCTGAAGTTCTCTCCGAAATGGAACGGGGAATACGGCGTATTCCTGTCATATCCATTGTCCAAGCATGACTCTGCTTATGGTCGTGTCCCCACGACGCCGAAAATCGGCATCACCGGAGTCAAATGCAGTGATGCGCGAATCTCCGGCATTTGGAAAGACGAAGTGGGAGCAAACGTCATCTGTTCCTTTTTGGTGCCACGAGATGCTGAAAGGGGACGCCTGCTAGAACTGAACCTGACCTTTGACCCAAGGGAAATGCAAAGCTTTTTGTCGAAAATGGGAATGGGAACGGTGTATGTAACTCACTTAGGAGATAAATAGTGGTTATTTCGGCGCTTAGTCTGATGACCATTCGACGAGCTTCTTCATCATATCGAAGAACTCCAAAATGACCCGGTGATCCGAGTCGGATATTGGCTCCTTCGGAGTGTCAACCTTGAGATTCTTGCCAAATTCCGTAAAATTGGAACCTACGGCAATGGAGTCTGCCTTTTAACCGCCCCTTCGGCTGATGACTCCTACTCAAACTCTCCCGAGTAGGAGGATCTATGTTGTTGAATGTGCTGGTGGTAGGAATAAGCGGATTCCTGGGCTCAATCTGTCGATATCTAGTCTATCTTTGGACGGCCTCTCGGGGCCTCAACTCCCTTCCTGTCGCAACACTTCTAATCAATGTCTCTGGCTGTCTTTTGATAGGTGTAGTCGGTGTTCTCGTAGAGAGGGCTGTGCCTTTTCACCGTCACTTATTCCTCGCCGGGTCTGTAGGCTTTCTGGGAGCGTTTACAACTTTCTCTGCTTTCGGATTCGAGACCTTCAACTTGATTCGGGACTCCCAAGTTGGGTGGGCGGTTGCTAATGTTCTCGCCAATGTCCTTCTTGGACTTGCGGCAGTTTGGATCGGCCGCACGATAGTTGCGGCTTAGCCCCAATATCTTTGGGAACAATTTCCCGTTGTTCCCGAAATGTTCCCAGCGTACCTTACGAAAGAGCGCGAGCAGAAGCGAGCGCTAAGCGCTCCGAGTCACCTCTTCACGCGGTAGTGCGATTGCACCAGCCCCGATGGGTACGCTTTCGTCGCGAGATGAGTAAGTGAAATGTCTTCGCTTAAAGGACCGAAAAGCGGGCGACCCGCGCCGATAAGCACCGGAATTCGCGTAATGACCATGTCGTCAATCAATCCTTCGCGAAGGAATGATAGGATGATTTGGCCGCCGTCGACGTAAACGCGCCTCCATCCGTCCCGCTCCATCCTATCCATCGCAGCTCTCGGCGAAAGGTTGGAAAATCGGAGTCGACTATGCAGATTACTTGGTACCGGCGATGCCGCCAGTTGCTTCGACAATACGAGCACAGGCTTGGTGTAAGGCCACTCGTCGAAGGTTCGCACTTTCTCGTAACTGCCTCGCCCCATGACGATGCCGTCAATATCCCTAATAAAGCTGTTGTAGCCGTGGTCCTCGGATGGATCGTCGCGACTCAGCAACCATTGGATGTCGCCGTCTGAGCGCGCGATGAAACCGTCGAGACTCGTCGCAATGAAGGCATGTCCTGTAATCATACTGTTACCTTGAATATCATACAGTGGGCGCGAGTATAAGACGCTCGCTGTGAGTCGACCGAAATATGCGGTCAAAAATGTCTGCGTCAGTCGAAAGGATGCACCTCCCGGCATAGAAAAGCGCCGGAGCCGCGGAGCAGTCGGCGAGCGTGAAACTTTCACCTGCCATCCAGCACGGTTACTCAGGTGGTTGTTCAGGATCTCGTACGCACTCGCGAGGATTTGCCGTGCTTCAGCGACGCCCAATGGATCTCTCTGATCTTCCGGTCGCAAGACATTGACGACGATTTTCGCATTGAGGAATAACTCTTTGACCATCCGCCTACAAGCGGCTGGAACGGGGTCGCGTTCTCATACAGCGCGATCAACGGCTTGCAGCAAAACGATGCTAACGGACGGTAATTGTGAGTGCCATGGGCGCGGCACTTTACTGATGGCGCCCATGATCATGCAAGAGGTTTGAGTTGTAAATAGGCTGGTCGCGCAAGCGTGCCGGCCTTTTCCTTTTCAAGGAGCCAGAGGACATTGAGCACTGAGCAGCGTTCGGCCCAGGCGACGGTATCCCTGATGCACTGCTTAACTACGGGAGGAAATAAAATGCCTAAATTCATGGACGTCCACTCCGGCTTTAATGGGGCAAGCGAAGGACAGATAAAGGAAGCGCACGCCAAAGACAACGAGCTTCAAAAACAGGGGGGCGTGAAATTCGAGAAATACTGGGCCGACCCAGAAGCCGGGAAGGTGTTCTGCCTTTCCGAAGCGCCGAACAAAGAAGCCGTGCTCCGGGTACACGAGAAAGCTGGCCACCCGACCAAGGAGATATACGAGCTCAAATACAGTGGCTGATCGCACTCAAGATACGTCCGCTGGGGCGGCGCTTCACTCTCGAGGAGCCGCCACAAGCTATTCGGCGAAATTGATTGCGGCTCCCTTGTCTGGCTACAGTTGCTTTGTAATCCAGGACGAGTCAGGACAGGGCGTCGGTAGAAACTGCATCAAAGATTAAACTCCCTTCAAGGCCTGAGCATCCCTTTCCCCTGAGAGGTTATGCGCCCGTCGTGAATCCATCTGCGGTTCTTGGTAATAACGGCATTTCTGTCGGTGCATCGTACGGTCGCGACAAGCTCGCGGTACGGCTTCGCTTCTTTGACCACCGATTACGGTCAGTTCAGTTTCGGTGGCGCGTTTGCATTTTTGGGGGAACGAATTTAGGGGCCTCGTACGTGAATTCAAAGCGTGCGGACCTAAGTGTTACTCTCGGATCGGGAATGCTTCGGGCGTCCGCCATCTTTCGAGATGTGCTGCACCAAGTGACACAGATAGATGGGGTCTCGGGCTTTGCTCGATAAGGTCCTGTTCTTGTCGACGGACCTAAAAAGGCGGGCGCCTCGCGCTGATCTAACTCAGGTGATGCGGACGAGCTGCTTAAGGATAAAGCGGAGAACTTTGTAGCATGGAGAACAATCGAAAAAAGTAAGTCGCAGCGCGGATAAATCAAGGCAGGCGAGTTGCAACGCGCAGGAGTGGAGATGCCAAACATTCTCGTCAATATCGATGTTCCTGATCTGGTCCAAGCTCAGCATTTTTACACGGCAGCATTCGATCTCAAGCCCGGACGGCGTTTCGAAGGATGGGTCGAACTTATCGCAGCCGACTTTCGGGTCTACCTGCTACCCAATGCTGAAGGCTCGCCGGCAGTCGAGTCTCAGCCCGTAGTCCGTCGGACCTTCACGCGGCATTGGACACCCGTGCATCTGGACTTCGTGGTCGAAGCGCTAGAGCCTTCGATTCAACGCGTTCTGGAAGCCGGTGCAATACAGGAAGGCAAGATTGATGTCTTCCCTTACGGAAGGCTCGCTTATTTCTCGGACCCGTTCGGGAACGGATTCTGCCTCCTCGAGTTCAATCAGCAGGGCTACGACGCGATTGCGGTTTCCGTGTGAAGGTCAAGAAGCTATCGTTCGCGCTGATCCTTCGCAGTTTCACAAGACCACGTGCGCGTTCGCTTCTGATCACTGACCTTGAGCCGCGACTATCTGTCCCCTGATTTCTCCATCAGGATTGTTAGCCGTATGAACGTTTACATAAGTATTTCCGTTCATGACGGCGTTTATCGCTTCTGCAAACGTGTTGATACCCTGCTCGGGTGCTGGCCTGAAGTCGCTCTCCCGAAGAACTCCGGAGAGGGAATTCGTAAAGCCACCTGGTGTGAGGGGGAAAATGATCGGGCCGTTCACGCCCGGGGCGCCGATATGAATATGAGCCCCAACTATATCACTCGTCAGGCCGGACACCGCGACTGAAAAAAATATTTCGGTTCGACTGCGGATTCCGAAACTGGCAGCTCCGGTTCCCGCCGGGTTCACGGGCGGATTCTCAGCCGTTCCGGTCAGGGCGGCGACCCTCGATTCCACCTCACAGGCAATCGGAGCCTCGCCGGGCGAGCCAGTCGGAGCTGGAGCGGGCGCCGTACCCGGAGCGCCGCCATTGTACTGCGCAGTGGCCAGCTGAAGCGACCCGACGGAAACTCCCGCACACAACACAGCCAGCATTGAACTCTTCATTTTCATCTGAATCTCCTTTTTTATGGGAGAGTGGCTGCGAAGACTGCACCAAGGTAAAAAGCTGACCGCAGGGAAAGCGGGACGTTTCAACGACAAGCGTTCTGGTGCCCGGCTGAGGCTAGAGGCGGCGCGGGCGCGATCCCACCCTTCAGCCATTATCTCCCGTCTCAGCAGTGCCAAACGACTCACACGTAGGGCTCTGAACTGAATATCCGGTTTACGAAATAGATGATGTGAAGAGCGTGAAAGTGCCCGAACTCGGTTTTGAGAGAAATACGCCCTATTTCGCAAGCAGTGTCAACGGGATCGTATTGCTCGGGTTCACTATCGTCGGAGCACCCGATGCATAGGTCCCTCCCGAGGGGGTGGGCACGGATGTGGTGGCTAGGCATTTCAAGTCCACGGAATCGCCGATCGATTGGCCCCTGAGCATCAGCATCAAGGAACCGTAGCCCGACCATCTCCAGTCCGTTCCTAAAGCCCAGGCCAGTTCACCGGAACCCGCCTGCCCCAGGTAGCCTCCAGCCCGGTTTCCAACGGAGTCCTGTATCGGTGAGGTTGCCGCGTCCGCCGCGAAAGCCTGGTAAAGGACATTGCCAGAAAAACAATCGGGCAACCAGCCAGTATTGACGCGGACGGGCGTCTCATCGGCATAAAAAAGCCGCGCGAACACGTAATTCCCGCCGGCAACCGTGTTCATCGATAGACTTTCGATTGTGTTCACGTTCGAATAGTACTCCGCGTGTCCCGCGGAGCTGCCCGGAATAGCAATCAACTCCACTGGCGTTACGCCGGAATTTGGCGTGAACGACGCAGTTCCACCAGAAACATCTGCTCGGATGGTATGGATCAAGTCCGTAACAATCTTGATCGAGGGCGTACCCGTATCGGTGACGACAAATGGCTGGTTCAAATAGATTTGTGAGGTCACCGTATCACCAGAGCCACCGCCTACTTGGTAATTCACATAATTTCCCGCAGAGTTGCCGAGTTGAAGTAATGTCGGCGAGTTCGGATCCGAGTAGATCCCGCTCAGGTTACCGTTCAAGCGGATTGGAATTGTGCGATCAAAGTAGATATACAAGCCAACATACGTCCCCTTATAAGATACTTCTCCATCCTCCGAGGTCAGTTGAAGCGTAAACGGGCAATCGAGCAAGTTGGAGCCCGAAGCCCTCGATCGATCGTATGTCACTGTACAACCTGACAGCCCCGCGGAAATGGATTCACCACCCGCGGCAACAAAATCAATTCTTCTGAACGTGATCTTCGCTTGGTCGGGGGAAAGCAGCCAGGTTTCGGAACTCACCAGGCGGTAGTCGCTATCCGTTTCGGCGCTTGCCTTGAACGCGGCATTTCGAACCGTTAGGGC
>MEQK01000146.1 GCA_001770175.1 Bdellovibrionales bacterium RIFOXYD1_FULL_55_31
CGCAAATCAGCCCTTCAAAAAATAGCGGCCGACAATAGTCCGATATTACGTTACAATTTTAGGTAGGCCATGAAATATTCGTTCTCAACTATTTCAGTTCTCGCTCTACTCGGGACGGTGTGCGGCGCGGAAGCCAGCAATATTCCGCTCCAATGCCATCGTTCTCGTGAAAGCCTGCCCCAGGTAATCGAGACTTTAGATCACGACATGAAAGCCATCAACCAGCATGTCCTTTCCGATGCGATTATCGAAGGAGCCATAAACGCGGTTCGAGAGCTCAAGCTTCCCATCGCGCCCGACGTCGTTCGGCGCAAGCTACGCTCCATCATGAAGTCCTCGAATGGGCGTCTTTTAAGTGGCTATAGCATCGGGGTTTTTGCGGGAGCAAGCTTGGGCGCCGGGCCACAGGGAGGTTACGAAATCGTAGTGCTCCCCAATCCCCATCAGCCCGATTCATGGAAAATTGGGGTATTCCGCTTCGGCGGCGTACTTCTGGGGCCCAAGGCAGAAGCGGTCGGAGGGGCCAGTATTAATTTGATTTTCAACATGCGAAAGCTCAGTGACTATGCCGGACCATTTTGCGGAATTTCCGGCGGCGTGAGCGCGAGTTTTGGTTTGGATGCAGTGATGCACGCAAGCTGCTTTACACGCAACAAGAACAAGGCTATCGCTATTGGAGTGGCTGCGAACCTGGGGGTCAGCGCCGGGGTCGCCGGATCCTATACTCACTTTCGGCAACTGACGGAGACGGAAGTAAAAGGCACAGAAATCGCGGTTTCAATCAAGCGGCTGGCAAAACAATATTCAGGACAACTTAAGTAGCGAATGAACCCGGGCGAGGTAATAGCCCCAGAATGCCGAAAGATCCTCATCAGGGTCACCGATTTTACCCCACTGCTCCATGATCTTGCAGGTCTCTTTGTACACTCCCGCTTTCGGGTCGAGAGCGAGAATCTGCCGGTATCTGAGACCAAGTTCCAGAATCTTTGCCGGAATCTTGGTGCTCTCTTCAGGACCTAACGGCAGCTCCGGCGCGTTCGGATCTTCTTCGAAGCGCCCCAAGGCGGCGAGAGCGCATAACAGATCGCAACGAGCATGATGCGCGGCTCCTTGCTCCTCCGGGGTACTCGATTTTTCACGAGCCTTGAAGCGAGTACCGAAACAATCGCAAAGATGCGAAAAAAGCAGATTCCATTGAGCATCATCACTCTGCCCGACCGCCCCACTCCGCGTCCACTGCTGTTTCAATTCCTCGAACCGCATTGCGGCCGCGCTCCAGTCACTCTCCGAGCCCCTCAGACGGGCAAGCGCTTCTGCTTCGGAAACCAATGCTTTCCGGGCAAATAAACGCCGGTCGATCTCGTCCTGAATGAACTTGCGGACCTCTTCTATTTTGGCCCCGGCCAAAGCGCCTTCGGAACTCAGCCGCGCCCGCAGCTCCTCTGGAATCGCTACGGCAATCCGATCGCTCGTACTCAAATACTGCAAAAGCTGCAAGCAGGTCTTCTGCACGACGTTAATCTCGGATTCCGATCCCGCGAGTGACCGGAGCGCTTTTGAAAGCTGCAGGCCTGTCTTACCTTCGATTTGAGATTGAATGGACTCCGTCTTGGATCGGGTCTCAATAATAACCCCGATCTGACGCTCGAGATCGGCGACAATCTCGGCTCCGAGGCGCTCCCGCGAACCGACGAACTCCTTTTCAAGCTCTTCTTTCGCGGATTCTGGAACCGGCTCCTTGTGCCAGCGCTCCTCAAATCGCCTGGCCGCATTCGCGCGCTCGCTCAAAGAAATGGAAGCATTTTCGCAACGAGCTTTCATCTCCTGCAGAAGCTGCTTCTTTCCCTTGATGCTCTCGAGCTCCTGGCGTTTGAGCTTTCCATGGTAAAGATTGAATTCCCGAAAGTAGGTCTCAAAAAGCTTTCCAACGACAAACTCCATATCGTGCCCGGCCTCGGATCTCCGTGCCCCGATCTGAGCAAAGCGGTTTCGAAGCTCTTTCATGCGATCGGCAACAGAAGTTTCAAAGGCATCGGGTTTGAATCGCATCCGCGACTTCGGGTCTGAGAGTCGGGCTTTTGTAAATTCCACCGGCTCCACAAGTGTCCCGGAAACAGTCGCTACCAGAATTTCCAGCACTTTCCCCCGCATCCGCTCGCAAAGGGTCCACCCTTTGTCCGACAGCGCTTTGTACTTGTCCCAGATCGCCCGATCTTTGTCGCGTTCCAGACTTCCAAGTTCCCGCATTTCCCTTGAAGCGTCAAAAAGCTTCTGACCCAAGCTCATCGCAAGCTGCGTCGATACTTCGGGATCGACCTCCGCCTCAATACGTTCAAAAAGTTTCTCGAGCTCCTCTTCAATTCGCGTCGCGCGATCCGTACGAGCCCAGGCATTCCAACGCGCGTTGTCCGCCGCTTCACTTCGCTGGGCCGAAAGAACCTTGAGAAGGGCTTCTGCCTCTTTATAAGGCCCCGGGAACTCTGACTTGAATCGCCCCAAGTCCTGAAGCGCCGCCTTGTGCTGCCGCAATTGGCTGTCGGCATGAGGGGACCCGAGCTGCCCGGAAAACTCCTTCAGCGCGCCGAGCAGGTTTTCAAGGTTCTGTGCGCGGCTTTTCCGCTCCTCTTCGCGTTTACGTTTTGCTTTTTCGGCATTTTGGGCGGCTTCCGCCCTCTGCTTTCTTTGGAGCTTTTCCTGTTCTTCGACTTGGGCCTGCCGCTCCCTTTGGCGGGACTGTCCCCTCAATTCCAAACTCTTATGGAAACGAGCGATTGCCCCAAAACTCGTCGGGAACCTGTACCTCTCCTCGAGCTCGCTCCACCTCGCCCGCAAGCGCCCCAGCTCCGAATTGGAAATCCGCCGGGAGGATTCGACCTGCTCACAAATATCCTCCATCTCGAGGCAGGTTCTTTCATATGCCTCGATTTCCTTCTCAAGACTACGTCGCAATTTTGAAAACTGATTGAAAATCTCCGCATGTTCCTGGCCAGGAACTTTTTGGAACCTGCCGGTTTCGCGCACCAGCTCGGCGGCGTTTTCCCAATCCGGCCGGTCGAGGAACTCCTGGATCTGCCGATTCGCCGCCTCAAGCTCCTGAACTGTCGAATCGTGCGCTCGGGTTTCCTTGTCTCGAAGTTTCTTTTCAGCCTGCCGCCTGACCCTCTTGTCAAACCGGCTACGGCTCACTTTTTTAAGGAGTTCCTCGTCATCAACGAAGCGCAACACCCGAAGCTGCAGCTCGGAATCCTGAATTCCATGAAGTGCCCTCAGTACCTCACGTTCCGAGGCACTCGCGAGCCATTCCGCAATTTGAGAATCATTCATGGAAGGGACATTGATCTGCACGGATTTCTCGGACTCGATCGGCCGAGCTTGCTCAAGTGCCGGGGGTGCTTTCCGTTTGGAGAATAGAGAGCTGATTTTTTGAATAATGTCTGACACGTTCCACCTCTCGGATTTTGCTCGACGCAATCAGAACATCATAGAAAGACATGTTTCTGGAATGCAAGATTCATCTGGAAGCTCCCGGATCGGAATGCCGCAAAAATTTTTTTTGGGGTGCGGCGGCCGCCTAAATCGCCGTGTCATTCGATACATACGTCCGAATTACCATCTCCATTTCCTGGACGTGTCGAATCTGACACAGGTCACTTTCGACCAAGTTCCTGCTAGGCTCTTAATCTGTGACTGTTTTTATCGGATATCGAACCCATATTCGGAGTTACAAGATGAAAGTTTGGACCATTATTGCCCAGGTATTGTTTGTTACGTTCGCCGTGTCACTGCCCTATTCCAATGCGCAGGCCACCTACGCACTCCCGAGTTCCCGCGCGATCGTTTGGCATGGAAACGTAGGTGTCGAAAACGACATTCCCGCGCGAAGCGATCTTTGCGCCAGCTTGAGACCCTCTGGAGCGGACGATACCTCGGCAATCCAAAATGCCATCAACTCCTGCGCCGAAGGGAAGGTCGTGAAACTCAGCGCGGGAACCTTCAGGGTCACCCCTCCTCTTCAACTTGGAAAGGGCGTTACCCTCCGGGGCGCCGGAATGGGCTCAACGATCCTGAAAGGCACCGGGACATCATCAGACTATTTTGTCCGGATCGGCTCTGCAGGGGCGCCCGATAAATACATCACCACCAATGTCGCTGGCAGCCTCGGAAAAGGCCAAACCACAATCACTACCGAGACCGACCATGGTTTCGAGGTCGGTGACCTGATCGTCATAGACCAGCTGAATGATCCCGAGAGTATTCCCCCCGTAAATAACGTGGGCAGCAATAACAGCGCCTGTACCTGGTGCGGACGCGATCGGGGATCGCGATCATTCGGGCAGGTTGCCAAGATCAGGAGCGTTCCGACTTCGAGAACCCTGGTTGTGGAGATACCTTTTTATGCAAACTACAATGGCTCGCTCAACCCGCAAGTCACAAAGATCCTCGACACTGTAGAGGCTGCCGGAATCGAGAACCTGACAATCGACAACCTGCTGAGCGGTAACGCGGACCAAGCCGGCGATAACGGAACCGTCCTCATGCAAGCGACCTCGAATTCGTGGCTTCTGAATGTCGAAATCCTTGGTTCACACCAAACAGCCCTGCGGATGTTTGCCGCTTACCGGAACACGGTACGCGGATGCAAACTCCACGAGCCGTCCCTCTCCGCACCATTGGATCTCGGAATTTACGGTATCTACTCCTCCCCATACACCTCAGCGAATCTCATCGAAAACAATCAAATCTATCACCTGACCACCGGGATCATGCTAAGCGGCGTAACTTCGGGGAACGTCATCTCCTATAACTATATCGCCGATCTCACGAGCGAGAGTTCCAGTAACTGGAATTTATCGGTCATCGGAGCTCATGGCGCCCACCCGATGATGAACCTGATCGAGGGAAATTATACGAATGGCAGACTAAGAGCCGACGAAGTCTGGGGAACCTCCAGCCATCAGGTCTATTTTCGAAACAGGCAAAGCCTGCAATCCGGGCAAGTTAACGGTCCTTGGGACGTGGACGTTCAAGCCGGGCAGCACTACTACAGTTTTGTAGGCAACGTGCTCGGTACACGAGGCATTGAAGCTTCTTATCAGTTTCACGCCCTGAACCACGCCATGACTGACTCCACGATTTACCGCTTTGGTTACGAGCGGGACGGCGACTTCGGTGCCTCTTACAATGATCCGACAGTTCTGGCGACTGTTCTAAGGCACGTCAACTGGGATTCGGTCACCAACGGAACCGTATTGAATGACAACGTGGACACGAACCTCGACAGCCTCGATCGCGCCCTCCCGGCATCGCTCTACTTGAATTCAAGGCCCTCATGGATGGATGCCGCGGTTCCGTGGCCTCCGATCGGCCCGGATGTCTCGCCGATGTTTCCGACAGCTCCGGCCGTCGGGACCGGTTCGCCTTTCGGCTCAACCCCAAGATCCTTTGGCACCCTCGCTGTTGTGGCCGGAGGAACAGCATACACGGATGCGCAAGGAATATCGTATGGTGATGACACCGGTTTCACCGGCGGCGCCACCGCGCGCACGACCTCCGCGATTACCGCAACAACGGACGACCCCCTTTATCAGAGTGAACGTTACGGGAATTTCTCGTATTCTTTTCCTGTTAACAACGGAAGTTACAGCGTCAACTTGAAATTCGCGGAGATCTACTTCACAGCCGCGGGTCAGCGGCTCTTCAACGTGGTGATCAATGGCAGAACCGTTCTAACGAATTTTGACATTTACGCCCGAGCCGGCCGAAACGCCGCCTATGACCAGGTTTTCCCGGTCACGGTTACAAACGGAACGATCAAGATCGATTTTATCTCAGTCGTAAATAATGCGAAAGTGAGCGCGATACGGATCGTAAAAGTCTCGACCCCGACACCAACCCCGACCCCGACACCAACCCCGACCCCGACGCCGACCCCGACACCAACCCCAACCCCAACCCCGACGCCTGCACCAACATCGGTTGCCGTTGTCGCTGGTGGCGCAGCATACACGGATAGTTCAGGGGCATATTACTCCGCTGACAAGAATTTCAGCGGAGGTACCACCGCCCGTACGACCTCCGCGATCACCGCGACGACGAACGACCCGCTCTATCAAAGCGAGCGTTACGGGAATTTCTCGTACACT
>MEQK01000147.1 GCA_001770175.1 Bdellovibrionales bacterium RIFOXYD1_FULL_55_31
GGAGCAATGTTCCGGCGATTCCACGCACCATCTGCTTGAGAAACCCCGTCCCAAGAATCCGTATACGAACAAACCCGATTTGATAGCCTCCGGCCAAGCCCCCTCCGGGGAACCCGATCGGCTCAAAGCTCGCCTCCGCTTCGAGGACCTTTCGCACAGTCGGGCCCGGTCTGGCGCCCGAGGACTGAAAGGGCTTGAAATCGTGTTCCCCGACCAGATCGGCGAGAGCCCGGTTCATTGCTTCGAGGTTAAGGCGCTTTTGTATCCACCAACTGAGAGGCTCGAGATGCGGAATGGCCGAAGGCCCCTGCTGAAAAAAATAGCTATACTGCTTGCGCTCGGCACTTCGCTGGGCGTGAAAATCGAGCGGAACCGGCCGAATATCGAGTGCCCGAATGGATGTCGGCAAAACCGCATTGAACCCCTTAAGCAGTATCCTCGGTTCCCATTCCCGACTTTTCAGAACAAAATGCGCCACTTGCCCGAGGGCATGCACGCCGGAATCGGTCCGGCCACTTCCGACCACGGACGATTCCTCCCGAGTAATCTGTTGAAGGGCTGCTTCGACCGTGCCCTGGACGCTGGGGGCCGTGCCCGAAGCTTCTTTCTGCCGTTGCCAGCCGCAATAATCAGTTCCGGTATAGGATAGGAGGGCTGCGTACTTCCACATGGATCAATACTCGAACGTCAGGCCAAGGCTGAAGCCCGACACTGCGAAATCCACGTCCCCGGAAAAAGTACTGAGCTTGCTATACTCTAGCGTCAGGTAATAGTGCTTGAAGCCGTGGGCGGCATAAAGATCCCACGTTGAGGTCGCGCTCACCCAGTCGAGGAGGAGAGAAACCCCTCCCGACATAAACAAGCCCCGCGAATCCCCCCTGAAGCCCTGCGCCGCATCGTTACGCGTCTCGACGTAACCGATCACGGTCGGTCCCACGATCACAAAAGGCCGAAGAATCCGGAAAAGATTGAATCGGTAATCGATCGCCGCGATCAACGGAATCGAGAAGAATTGAAATCTAGTGCGGGATTTTGAGGGGAATTCAACGAGCTGCCCAGCCCTCTCGGTCGCCGCGAAATTCTTAAGTGTGTATTGAAAGTTCCCCATGCCACTGGCGTAGCCAATTCCAGCGCTTAGATAAATCCCGATATTCCCAAACCATTCGCTGTGGAACGGCTGATATTCATAAAAGAAGGCCAGATCTGGCGTCCAACCCGTCCCGTAAATATCGGTATAGGGCTTCTCGCCCGCCCCGGCTATTGCAGTCGTATCGCGTGTTTGCGAGGCGCCCAGCCGAAATCCCGCTGCATGATGGATCGGCCCCTCTCGCCGCAGTTCGAGATCGGACTTCCCCTCTCGAACCGCTTGGATCGCTCCGCCTTGAGGCTTCGGCGCAAGTTTCGCTTTTTCATTTTCAAGGTAGGAACCTGAAGGACTCGTCTCCTCTTCCGGCAGGCTCCGTTTCAGCTCGTCAATGTACTGAGTTTTCGCTGGCGTGCCTTCCTTTTCGCGAAGCTGCTGCTGGATTTTTTCCGTATACGACTCAGTGCTGGTTTCGGTCGAGGGGAGTCCCTGCCTGAGTTGATCGATATAGGGTTGATTGGATTTCGCCTCTTGCGCGAGACACTCCGTCCCGAGCGTCACCGCGAAAACGAGTACCGCGAATGCGGCGCAAAAATCACGCCTGAGGCATATGGCTCGGGGGCTCAGCATGCCTGCTCCCTACGCAACGCGATCGCGAAGAAGATCGCAAGAAGCCACGAAAGACCCAAAAAAACAGGATTCAAAACGAACCAGACGGCGATCTCCACGGGCGCGAGAACAAGAAGAACCGGAAATCGAAAAACCGGATGTTCAATCAACCACTCCGCGAACGGCGGGGACCACGTGTAATACAGATCCACGAAAGACCTTCCAATACCGGATTTCATCAACACCTGGTCGCGAAAGGCTTGAAGCAACCGGACGGGCTCAGCGTCGCCCGACCTGAATGCCGCAGTCGCGATAAAGCACCTGTTCCGACTCAGGAACCCCTGAATCGAGGAAGTTTGAACGTTGGGCAGTGCGCAATTCGCGTCTCCAGCCGCGATCAGTCCCGCCGCATCGCGAACAAGAAAGTTGAGGTTGTGAAGGTTGTCGCTACCCGTGGTCGTGTTTGTGAAACCTGAGACAGCCTGGTTGACGTCCCCGATCGCGACTCTTTGGACGATCGGATTGGAAGTGAATCCTCCCAGCGCGGTCGTCGGGGTGCCCCCAAGACTTCCGACCACAATCAAGGCATTAGCCGGAGCGCGAGAACTGGCGAGGCCCGGGGCATTCGCGGTTCCCATCGAAAAGGCGGCCGTGTTCAGGAAAATCTGACCATCGCCAGGAAAATACAAATCATCGTGAACGGCCGGACAGGTCAACGTGGGCCCGTCGGCCTGAAAAACAAGCGTGACACTCGCGGTATCGAGTGCCGCCGCAGTCGGCGGACCGGTCGTTTCACCGATCGCGAAACTGAAAGTCAAAGGCATGCTCGTCGTCGAACCTTGCGCTGCCCCGCTCGTGTAAGGCACCGGAGCCGTTACAACGGCCCCGGTACATCCCTGAAAAGAAGTATTATTCGCGCAAATGTCAGCCGGCCGCAAGCCGATGCGAAGAGTGGTACCCTCCGTGTATCGCACCGCAAACCACTGATTGAACGTCCCCTTTTGGTCCTGGCACTGCGCCTCGCTGCAGAGAGCATTGCCCGTTCCATAAGTGATGATCGGCACCGTCCCAACAGGCGCTCCAGATACGCCACTCTGGGTAATCGTCAGGAGCAAGCTCTTGCCGGTCTGCCCTTTGGCCACGGTGGACGAGATATCAAAGAAAAAGAGATCCCCCCCAGCTCCGATATTCATGACCTGGAAATTGGAATTGATCGGATCAGCCGTCAGATTGAAGCCGGTAACGCCGTAATAAGAAAATGTCGTTGTCCCGCTCGCCACCATGATACCTCCATTCCCGTTGATCGGAATCAGAGTGGCCGCAGAGGAATGGAGAGAGAACAAGACGGCGAAAATGGTCCAAACACCCAACTTTGTCATGGAAAGGTCCGTCATCAAGCAAGTGCCCTTTCCATCACCTTAGCGGAGTGCCGGAAAAGGTTCAACTACGGGCAAGCAATGCCGAAGTATTCGATCGGGCGTGTATTCAAGACTTATCGCCCGCGCCGGCACCGCTTTGAGTCGGGCTCTTTTGCTGAACCACGGGAACGCCCCTGATGTAACAGATCACGTTCCAAGCGAGCCCAAAAACCACATAGGCGCTGAGAAGCAGAAAAAGCGTAACCTCGGGCTTCACCGCGACCAGTACCATGCTCAAAACGCCGATCAGAAGGTAACCAAAGCTGGCGCGGGATCGCCAATTCAGCTCCTTGAAGGAAGGAAACTTGATCGTGCTCACCATGAGACTTGCCAAGCCGAAAGTCAGCAGCAGAACGACAAATTGATGCGCACTCCCCCAGGAGACCGTCTGACTGAAGATAATGAAAGTAGCCACCATCCCGGCTCCCATGGGAATCGGAAGCCCTTGAAAGAACCCTTTCGGGAGACTGGCCGAATTCACATTAAACCGGGCGAGGCGCAAAGCTCCGCAGACGACGAACAAAAATGCCGCCAGCCAGCCCAGCCTTCCGAACGGCTCAAGCGCCCATTGATAAAGCAGGATACCCGGGGCAACGCCGAACGAAATGAGGTCTGAAAGACTGTCGTACTCGACCCCGAACAGGCTTGTCGCTTTCGCAAGCCGCGCGATTCGCCCGTCCAGCATATCGAAAATTGCGGCGGCGATAATCGCCCATGCCGCTCCGATAAAATCACCATGAATCGAGGCGATGAGGGAGTAAAACCCGCAAAACATGTTGGCAGTCGTGACGAAGTTCGGGACGAGATAGATCTTCCGCATCGTCTGAAACTATAGCGGCAAAACAGGAGTCTTTCTAGCCCGAATTCACCCGGCCGCACCAACAAGCAGGCTGACGCCCAGTGCAACGAGACAAATCGAAAAAGTCCGTGGAAACGAAAATTTCTCCAGGCCCATCGCCCACGCCACCGGCACCGAAAGAACTGGAGCGAGTGACGCGAGCGTCGCCCCGACCGCGAGGGGCGAGTGCGTGAGACCGTACATGTAGAAATAAGAACCGCCGAACGCCTCAAGCACGAAAACCCAAACATTCCTGACCATCTCCTTGCGCGGAAGCAGAAGTGACGCTTTCGGCAAGATCAGCCGTCCAAATGCGGCGCTGAAGATCAACGCGAAGATCATCCTGATTGAATTGGCGACAGGCGCGGACAAGCCCTGTCCTCCTTCGGCGCTCGAAAAGCTGTTCGTAGCCCAGCACACGGAAGTCAAAAGCGCCAGGATCACGCCTTTTCGAAGATTCGAGATTGAACGATGCTCCTCATTTCGCGGGCTATTCAGAATGACGAGAACCACGCCCGCGACGGTAATAAGCAACCCGAGCAGTTGGAGTACTGAAAGGCTTTCTCCCCTGAAAACCGTTCCGGCAGCAGCCGTCCACAGCGGATAGCCAGACGCAATCGCCAGCGCGGTAGGGACCCCGATCGCACGCGTACTCCACAGGAAGAGCACATCACCGAGGCCATAACTCGCGATCATCGAAAGCGCGAACCACGCGAGCCGTACTCGACTGACGTCCGAGAATTCGGCGAGACCTTCCGCCCACCCTCCGGCAAGAACGAAACTAAAAACGAAAAAAAGCGGAAACGCTAACAGCCCTCGCGCAAAGTTCACCGCGAACGCTGAATAGCTGTGCGACAGCCGTGAGTACTGCGCTGATCCGATCGCCCAAGTCGCTGACGAGGCGAGCGCACAGATCGGTCCGAGCATGTAGACTTCCGACACGGCTTAAACCTCTCCGCGGGTAGGTCCGGCCGGCAAAAGCCCTGCCTTCAACTTGATCTCCGCGTCGGAAACCCGGAGATATCGCGGGTGCACCGTGAGCGGTTCCGCCATCAGACCCGCCTGCACCGCCTCCCAAGCCAGGAGACCGAGATAGCGGCCCTGAACGTGATCCGAAAAGCAATCGGGCAACCGCAACTGTCGCGCCTTTGGCAGCCTTGCCCAGAAGTCGGGATAGCGACGCCGTCCTTCGCCGATCACCGCCCACTGGCTTTTTACGCCAGCCTCGACGAGCTTCCGTTTCACGGCTTTCATCAAATCATCTGGAGCCAAAACCCGCTCGTCCACTCCTCGCTTCCAAAGTCCCGCTGAATCGCCTTCAGCCATCGATACGCAATCCGCCATCGACTTCGCGTTCCCAAGCAGGCTGAAGAGTTCCCCTTTGCACGCATCCGTCGTCGCGACCAGTACAGTGCGCTCCTTTGATTTTGTCGCTTGAGCCGAAAGCCATAAAGCGGCCGGACGTGCCAAAGCCGCAAGACTCGAGATACGAATCAAGGGCTTCTTCAGGGTCCGAGCCAAAGTTCTCGCGGTAGTTACCCCGATCCGAAGCCCGGTAAAGCTCCCCGGCCCGACCCCAACCCCGAAGATATCGACGTCACCGATACGCCAACGCGCCGATTCAAGAAGCTGATGAATGCCCCAGAGCAACCTTTCTGAATGCGTCAGATCAACATTCAACGTCCACTCGCCAATCAGGCGCACACCTTCCCAGCCGGATTTCAACCCGGGGTCCCACTCGAGCGCAACGAGGGCGCCGGTTTTAGAAGAGGTATCCCACGCGAGTAATCGCATAATCTAGAAGTACGACAACCGGGCGATGTCGTTTTTGATAACCACGATCATGAGAAGCAGAATGAGCGACAGCCCGACAAGTTGAATGATCTCCATCGTCCTTATGGTCAACGGCTTTCCGCGAACGGTCTCGATTGCCAAAAGAAGCAGGTGCCCGCCATCCAGAACCGGAACGGGCAGAATGTTCAATACGCCAAGCCCGATCGACAGAATCGCCATTGTCGCAAGAAAGGCCGTCAAGCCCCTCGAGAGGGACTCGCCGGCGATCTTGCCGATCATGATTGGTCCTCCGAGGGTCGCGACCGATACGTCCCCAGTGAACATTTTCCTGATGGAAACGAGATTTCGCCAGGTAAACGTAACGACCCGCTCAGTTCCCTGATAAACTAACGCAAACGGATTCCAAACCCGCTCAACGAAAGTAGCCGGTTCCGAGAGCAAGAGCATCGGCACCACCCCGATCGTGTATTGAGTCGTTTTCTTCAACAAAGGGTCACGAACAGGAGTGGCCGTCGGGGTGATCGTTATCGCTTGGGTCTTGCCACCCCTTTCAAAGAGAAGCCGGATTTTTCCTTCGGTTTCTCCCGATTTCTGCACCCGGTCTTTCAACTCGAAGAAGCTCTGAACATGCTTATCCCCGATGCCGATCAGACGATCTCCCGCCTGCACACCCGCGTTTTCAGCGGGGGACTGAGCGACCGGCTTCTCGACGAAGAGTTCCGACGAACGCAGGCCGAGAACATCCCCTAATGAAAGCAGCGAATCAGCCGGTTTCACGAAAGCGGCTTCCACCAAAGCGGATGTTTTAACTTTCTTGATTTTGAATTTGAGCGTCGCTCCAACTGGCGCCGCGCTATAAATTGCCTCGAGTTGTTCCCAGCTGCCGACGGGCTTGTCATCAATCGCGGTGATCAGGTCTCCGGTTGTGAGGCCCGCTTTAGCCGCCGGAGAAGAGGGATCAGAGATCCCGATGACAGCCGCCCTCGGGTTCACATAAAGGCCGTCGATCTCGCCGACCCGGGTCAACTCCCCATAAAGCGTGAAGCCGCTTTCCGCGGTTGGCGTGGCCGAAATAGACACCGTTTCGCTTGCGCCCGGATGCTTCAACTCGAATTGAACCGGCTTGCCGGGGCTCTCATTGACAACAGTCAATATTTCTTCGAAGCCCTTGATCGGCTTTCCATTGACCGAGAGAATCTCGTCGCCGCTTCGAAAGCCCGCCTTTTCAGCAGCCGAGCCCTGAACTACGCGCCCTACCACATTGGCCACCTTGGGTTCGCCAATCGCGAGAATCATCATGAAAACGACGATCGCGAGCAGGAAATTAAACAGGGGTCCGCCGAAAAAAATCAGAAATCGCTTCCAGGGTGCCTGACGATGCAAAGCACGTTTCTGCTCTTCGGGAGAAAGTTCCGCATCACGATCTTCCCCCAGGAGTTTGACATAACCTCCGAGAGGAATCGCCGAAACACGGAGCTCAGTCTCACCGCATTGGCGTTTCCACAGTTTCGGACCGAACCCGACCGAAAACACCTCCGCCTTGACGCCGAACAGCCGGGCAAAAACGTAATGGCCAAATTCGTGAACGATTACGAGCGGGCCCAGGATAATGATGAAACCAAGAAGTGAGAGCATGTTGTTCTCCGTTATCAGCCGTTAGTTGAAATCAGCTGAAGATACGAACCGTAGCATACATGACAGGAAGCGCGAACACTACCCCGTCGAATCGATCCATGAAGCCACCATGTCCCGGGAGAATCCGCCCGGAATCCTTGACTTCATAAGCTCGCTTAAAAAAGCTCTCGGCCAAATCGCCGATCTGGGAAAAGGGACCGACCAGGAGCGGAATAATGACAATCCCCGCCCAACTCGCCCCGCCAAAAAGGACCATTTTGTAGAGAATCGCGACGAGCCAGCCGGCCGCAACGCCCCCCAGCGCCCCTTCGAGCGTCTTTTTCGGACTGATGCGAGGGTACAACTTGCGACGGCCCCATTTTAAGCCGACGAAGTAGGCCCCGGTATCGCCCGCCCAGATAATCAGGAAGAAAAGTATCGTCCAGTGCACCCCTCCCATGTACGAATGGATTCGTGGAAGGTAAAGCGGCAGGAACACGAGGTAGAGTAGCCCGAAAACCGAATACATCAGCTCTTTGAAGTGCGTCGTCAGCTCAGGAATTGAATACTTGTAAGCTGAAACCAGAAAATAGATGAACAAGGCGAAGAAACTGACGAGGAGCAGTTCGAAACTCGCCCGGGTTAAAAAATCGGCGACAACGGCGAACCAGGCCAAACACAGCAACGCATATTTCTTCTCAACGGCGTCCGGCATTGCGTAAACGATTTTGGCGAATTCGCTCACCATCCCGAGGACGATGACAGCGGTCAAAAAATAGATACCGAGCCATCCGCCGAAAATAACAATCAAAAGCAACGCTAATCCGCCAATGGCGCCCGTCAGAACGCGTTGATTCAGCTCAGTTCTCACTTTTTATCCTTCCGAATCGCCTGTCGCGATTCCCGTACTCCTCGACCGCCGCCCTCAGGTGTTCCGGCCCGAAATCCGGCCAGCACAGATCCAGAAAGCTGAACTCGGCGTAGGCGGCCTGCCAAAGGAGGTAATTGCTGATTCGTTTTTCGCCGCTCGTTCGTATCACCAGGTCAACGTCCCGCAACGAGCCAAGATCCGAAGTCCAAAGGTACCCGGCCATCACATCTTCGTCCATGGCTTCCGGCACCTGTCGCCCGGCAAGACAATCTTCGGCGAATCGTCTCGCGGCCCGCACCAACTCACGTCGCGATCCATACGAGATCGCAAACGAAAGTTGAAGCCCCGTGTTATTTTTTAGCATCTCCAGCGTCTCCTCCACGATAGCGCGCACCTCGGACTCGAGCCGCTCGAGCTCTCCGATGACATGAAGGCGGACGTTCTTTTCATTCAGCCCGTCGCGCTCCCGGAGCAGATATTTTTTTAAAAGGCGCCATAGAACGCTGCGCTCGGTTTCGGGACGGGACCAGTTCTCGGTCGAAAACGCATAGAGCGTTAACGCCTTGATCCCAAGGCGATCAGCTTCTTGTACGATCGGTTTGATTTTCGCCGAACCGCGAATATGCCCGAAAACACGCGGATGGTGCCGCCGCTCAGCCCAGCGACCATTGCCATCCATGATGATTGCTACATGTTTGGGGACGTTTGAAACGGGTCTCGTCACAAAGGCCTAGACGGTCATGATTTCTTTTTCTTTGCCGGCGATGACCTTGTCGATTTCGGCCGTCTTTTCGTCCGTCTTCTTCTGGATTTGGTCCATCAGCTTCTTGGATTCATCCTCCGAAATCGTCTTGGCCTTTTCCTGCTTCTTCACGTCTTCATTGCCGTCGCGACGATGATTGCGGACCGCGATCTTCGTTTCCTCGCCCATTTTGCGAACGAGCTTCACCATGTCCTTGCGGCGCTCCTCGGTCAGGGGAGGCAACGGAATCCGGATCACCTTGCCGTCGTTTTGCGGCGTCAAACCGATATTCGAGGCCAGAATCGCTTTTTCAATAGCTCCGACCATTCCTGCTTCCCAAGGAGCGATTTGGATCGTTCGGGCATCGGGAGTCGTCACGTTCGCCACCTGGTTGAGCGGAACACTGGAGCCGTAATAGTCAACATGTACAGTATCGACCAGCGCGGTCGAAGCGCGGCCGGTACGAACCTTGGCCAATTCCGCCTTCAGCGACTGAATGCTTTTGTCCATATTCTGAGTCATCGAATCGAGCACTGCTTTTGACATATTCGTCTCCTTTATCTGAGCCGTTTAATGAACCAGGGTCCCCACCGCTTCGCCCTGAACGACCCGTCTCAAGGCTCCGGGCTGGTTCAGATCGAATACAATGATGGGCAGCTGGTTATCCATGCATAGCGAAATCGCGGTTGAATCCATAACCTTCAACCCACGCTGCAAGACATCGAGATAGGTCAAGTCCTCAAAGCGCTCCGCCGTCGGGTTTTCCTTGGGATCTGAATCGTAAATTCCGTCCACCTTAGTCGCTTTGAGAACGACCTCCGACCCGATCTCCATCGCCCGAAGAGCGGCAGTCGTATCCGTCGTAAAATACGGATTTCCGGTCCCCCCTCCGAAGATGACGACGCGATGCTTTTCCAGATGACGGATCGCGCGACGGCGGATGTAAGGTTCCGCAAGTTCCTGCATCTCAATCGCGGACTGCACGCGCGTATGAACACCTTCCTGTTCCAACGCGTCCTGAAGAGCGAGCGCATTGAGAACAGTCGCGAGCATACCCATGTAGTCGGCTGAGGCGCGGTCCATCCCTTCGGTGGCGCCCTTGACGCCTCGAAAGATATTGCCGCCCCCCAGCACCACTCCGATTTGAACGCCTTTTTTGTGGATCTCCTTGATCTCGCTGGCGACCACTTTCAGAATATCGGTATCAATCCCGTATCCCGCATTGCCCGCCAAGGCCTCGCCCGAAAGTTTCAAAAGAATACGCCGGTACGGCTCAGTTCTCTTTGTTCCGGGGTCAGCTGACATGAGTCCCTCCAGTTTGGGCGCGATTTTGGGCCTATTCGAACCGCTTATTGAGCGGCGTCCTCTTTTTGTGCCTCACCCAGAACGAATCGTGCAAACCGACGAATCGCGATGTTCTCGCCCAGCGTGGCGATCGTTTCCTTCAAGAGCTGGTCGATCGACTTGTTCGGATCTTTCACGAATGCCTGATTGAGAAGACAGGTGTCCTCGTAGAACTTCTTCAGCTTGCCTTCGGCGATCTTCTCGAGAACGGCCGCGGGCTTGCCTGAGTTCTGCATCTGGGCGATTGCGATTTCCTTTTCCTTCTGAACGACTTCTGCGGGCACATCTTCCTGTCTCACCCACTGGGGGTTCGCCGCGGCGATGTGCATCGAAACGTCCTTCACGAATTGCCTGAACTGTTCGGTCCGGGCCACGAAATCGGTTTCGCAATTCACTTCAACCATGACTCCGACTTTGCCTTCGCCATGGATGTATGAAAATACGGCGCCTTCCTTCGTCGCGCGTCCGGCCTTTTTCGCGGCCGCGGCGATTCCTTTCTTCCGGAGATAATCGATCGCTTTTTCGAAATCTCCTGAAGATTCGGCGAGCGCCTTCTTGCAGTCCATCATTCCAGCTCCGGTCTTTTCCCGGAGTTCCTTTACCTGCGATGCGGAAATTTCCATTACGCCTTCTTTCCTTTGTCTTCGCTCGGAGCGGCTTCAGCGGCCGTTTCAGCGCCTTCCTCGACGGGAGTTTCTTCCTGAGCTTCGATATCGGCTTCATCGATCCCCTGGAGGTCGATGTCACCTTCGAAGCGCGAGACCTTCTTCTCTTCCGATTCGGCTTCTTCCTTCGCGCTCTCGGCGATTTCCTGAGCCCGAAGTTTTTCCTGGAAGGTCTTCGCCCCTTCAAGGCAGCTGTCCGCGATCAGGCGCGCGAAGAGCCGGATACTGCGAATAGCGTCATCGTTGCCGGGAATGACGTGAGTGATATTCGACGGATCACAATTCGTGTCAACAACAGCGATCGTCGGGATACCGAGCTTCTTCGCCTCTTTCACGGCGATGTGTTCTTTTTCGGTATCGATCACGAAAATCGCTCCCGGAAGTTTCTTCATGTCCTGAATGCCGCCCAGCGATTTCTTCAGCTTCTCGAGTTCGCGATCATAACGGGACTGTTCCTTTTTGGGGGTCTCATCCCATTCCGGCGAGTTTTTCAAAGCTTCGATTTTCTTCAACCGATCGATCGAAGCCTTCACCGTCTGGTAATTCGTCAACATGCCGCCAAGCCAGCGGTTATTGACGTAATACATTCCCGCCCGCTTCGCCTCTTCTTCGACGACCTCTTTGGCTTGCTTCTTTGTTCCGACAAAAAGCACCTTTTTGCCTTCGGCAGCCACTTGGGTCGCGAAAGCACAGGCGGCGCGGGTCTGATCGACCGTCTTCTGCAGGTCAATGATGTAGATCCCGTTCCGATCGCCGAAAACGTACGGCTTCATTTTAGGATTCCAACGGCGCGTCTGATGACCAAAATGGACTCCAGACTCCAAAAGCTCGCGCATAGTAATAGCGGGCATGTTCACTCCTGATTAGATCTAATGCGGAATGCGAGACGGCGTAAAAACGCAGACAGGCGAACCGCGGTTATTGAGACTGGGTCGTCCGAGAACCGCTCCCGGAAACTTTGTCTCCCTCCACCTCGCTGACCGCTTCAAATTTCCAGACGATGTTTCAAACGCCGCTGGAGCACCGAACACGGCACCACGTTATCGAGGTGTGCGTAGTTGATGGACATATTTACAAGGCGCCAGGCATAGAATCAATGGGAATTTAACGCAGAGAACGCCTGATCACGCGCTGTGCCACACCTGCTCCATCGCTCTTCTTGTTGACACGCCGACTCTGGAGCTTAAAACTATCGGACAAAGGAACACCTCTATGAAAAAACCGGCATTCGCAGCCCTTGTTGCTCTCGGCGTACTCGCATTCGCCGCCCTTCTCCTGGGAGGCTGGATCATTTCCGTGAATAATCAGCTCGTTTCTCTCGATGAGGGCACGCGTGAAAAGTGGTCACAGGTCGAGAATGTCTACCAGCGCCGGGCCGACCTGATCCCAAACCTCGTCAATACGGTAAAAGGGTACGCCAAACATGAAGCCACCGTGCTCGAGGAGGTTACGCGGGCGCGCTCTCAAGTGGGCCAAATCAAAGTAGAAAAGCCGGGAGATCTCGCCCAATTTGAGAAAACACAAACGCAACTGACAAGTGCCCTCTCAAGACTCATGGTTGTCGTGGAAAAATATCCCGAACTCAAAGCAGATAAGAATTTCCTTGAACTCCAATCCCAACTCGAAGGGACTGAGAATCGGATATCCGTTGAGCGGATGCGCTTCAACGAAGCGGCAAAGATGTACAACATCCTTGTCCGAAAATTCCCTCATGCCATAATCGCCAGCATGCGCGGATTTGCCGAAAAGGCTTATTTCACCTCTGAGCCCTCGGCAAAGACCGCTCCGAAAGTGGAGTTTTAGTGCTCAGATTTGCAGCGCTCCTGATAGCGGCAGCATCCCAGCTCATCGTACCTGCCCATGCCGAACCCTCGGATGCAGCTGGTTCCGCCAAGGCCATTCCGCAAGCTCCCTACTATTATGTCCTCGATGAGGCGAAAGTCCTGAAAGCCGATGCACTTCAAGGACTTCAGACGCTTCTGATCGAGCATGACCGGGCAACGGGCGAACAGTTCCTGATCGCGATTTTTGAGTCCCTTGAAAGCGAAGAACTCGTCCAGTTCACGAATCAGGTGTTCTCAACCTGGAAAGTCGGCAAGCGCGGCAAGGATAATGGCGTTTTGCTGGCTCTGTATTGGAAGGACCGAAAAGCCCGGATCGAAGTCGGCTATGGACTCGAAGCCCTGCTCACGGATGCCAAATCGAAGCAGATACTCGAACAATTTCTCATCCCCGAACTTAAGGCTGGCAAACCTGATCGAGCACTTCAGCTGGCGGCTTTCGAGCTTCTCAGGACCATCGAAAGCCCGCTGATACAAAGCGGACAGGCCGAGCAGATTCTGCGGGACGGCGGGTTCAGGGGCAACTGGCAGCCGCGTCGAAGCATCTCGCCGGTCACCCGATACGGATGGATCATCCTGGTCGCTCTCGGGATCATTCTTGTTCTCTTTGTCCTGAACCTCGTCACCGCCGCTGACGCGCATTTCACGAGCAGCGGCTGGTACCATCCGAAACCCTGGGACCCTGCTCTGCCGGGCCGTCGCCGCTGGACGTTCGATTCGAGCGGCCTGGGCGGATTCGGCGGGGGAGGTGGCGGTTTCGGCGGATTCAGCGGAGGCGGCGGCCTTTCTGGGGGAGGAGGAGCAAGTGGTAGCTGGTAAAAACAATCCTGACGGCAAATCCGAAACCGCTTCAAAGCAGGAGGCTTCACTCAAGCGTGACGAGCCCGTCAAACGCTCACCTGTCATTCGCGCCATCGCGGCCGCCGAAAAGGGAACTACCGGGGAAATTCGGGTCCACCTCTCGAAAAAGTGGTTCGAGCCGGACCCTTTTGCGAGAGCAACCAAGCTTTTTCATCGCTTCGGGATGGCGAAAACCGCGCAACGAAACGCCGTTTTGATTTACGTTAACCTTCGTCGAAAGAAATTCGCGCTGATCGGCGACGAGGGAATCCACAAAGCGGTCGGCCAGGATTATTGGAACGGCCTTGCCGAAGCGCTTCGAAACGATCTCAGATCATGCTCGACGGAAGACGCCATCGCTCTTGCGGTCCGGACCGTCGGTGCGACGTTGCAGCGATTCTTTCCGGCAGATCTGGACGCTGGAAATCCGAACGAGCTCCCGGATGAAATGACACGAGACTGAGTTTTGGCGGGTCTAAAAACTCAGCCCGACCCCCAGTTTGAATTGTTCGGTCGGCGGATTCGTACCCAACTCCGATCGTCCGATGAATATTCGATCCAGCTTACCTCCGCTTGGGAACACGAAACCAACATTCGTACTCAACATGCCGTACGAGAGGTTTTCATGTCGCCAGGATTGCTGGCCATAGCCCACCTCGCCGAAGAACCGTTGGAACAAGGTAATAGTCCCGAAGAGCTGGTATTCCACTACCCAAAGCTTATTAAAAAGCGACCCGTTCTGGGCAAAGAGCCATCCGAAATGGCCTTTGACCGAGAGCACGCTGATCAAGGGAATGGGAACCGTCGGATTCCAGCTTACCGAAACCGCCCGCACGGCTTCCTTTCGCGGGACACTCATGTTGCTGAAGTATGAGGAATCCGGAGCTGGCGTCGGCTCCAGGCGATGAATTTGTGAATCCAGAGAAGGCATAAAAAAAGCACCGGCTTGAAACGTCAGGAGATTGATGCGCCTGCCTTTTTCATCCTTCGGTTGTGCTTGCTTTTCCTGCTGTTTTTCGGGCTTTTGCTCCTGATTATCCTCACCGCGCTCCTCGTGCTTTTTTTCCCGGTTTTCTTCGGAGCGGCGGCCCGGAGTCACGACTTCCTCAGCCGCCTCCTTTTTCAGCACCGTTTCACCGCTCGCGGAAGTAAAAGCCACGCCCGACAGAATCCCCGAGGAAGCGGAAGTAAGACTATTCAAAAACTGCTCTCGCTTGAACGGCTTCGGGGGGCTAATCCCGTTTCCGCTTGCTTCGATGTATTCACCGGTTTTGACGGGTGTGCCGCCACCGCTCAATAATCCGCCCTCATCAGCGGCGACTTCGACCGTTCCCTCCAAAGTATGGATCTGCGTTGCGAAACCGCCCGGATCAACGCCGACCACGAACTCGGTTCCGCGCACTCCCATGACAGCAGCCTTCGTCCGAATCACGAAACGGGGTTTTTTCGGCACAATATCGCTCGGCTTAAGTTTCGCGACCGAGCCCCTGACCTGCCCCGAGTGAAGTGAATTGTTCTGCGTGCCCCCGGCGCGTTCCTGGATCTCGACTCGCGAGTCGGAATCGATCGCGAGGAGCGATCCGTCGGGATAACTGATCGTGACCGTGTTCGAAGGACCGGTTCGAACCGTTGAACCGTAACTGATGTCGTGACCTACCGCGAGCTCCCGCTCCCTTTTTGATCCGGTCGCGCTTACGAAAACCGGTCCGATTCCGCCATAAGAGATGACAGACGGGAGAAGTCTTTCCGCAGCGGAGGCCGAGAACCCCAACGAGAGTTGCACGAGAATCCCGAATGCCCCGATCCTGAATGCCCTGATCCCTAAGACAAAGGAACGCGCTGAATTGGTCATAGTTCATTTATCGCCGCTTTTCTTGGAACGAGGAAAGAAAATCGCCGTTTATCTTTTGCTAAGAGCCGCATTAAAGAGCAGGCTGGAGTAACCGTCTGTCCAAAGATGCGCGTACCGAGCCTGGCCCGCAGGCTCCATTTTTATGTCAAATGCGTTGAGCACGTCGCCGGTCTGCAGATAAATCTGAACGGAATCGTTCGAGATCGTGCCGACCTGCTCGATCTTGTAATCGCGGTAACGCAAAAGCTTCCCCGATTCGATTCTGAACTCCTGTTTTCCCATGTTGATTTCAAGCTGTGCGCCGCAATGAAAATAGCCGCTTTGGATCGTGAAACTATCCTTCGTTTGTTTCACGCTGTAACGAAAGGCCGAGCAGCCAGCTGTTCCCTGCGCCTCGCGATGGATGTACATATTAACAGTACCGGAGCCTTCCCAGTGCCCGCTAAAAAACTCCGACGTATCCGCCGCGTCAATGGTTTTTCCGAAACTGCTGTGAATAAGAACCAGAAGAACAACGAGCCCGAGGCGGATGGGAGCGAACCCGTACTGCATCATACCCCCTCGATTTCGAATTAGAAGCAACGGGCCCAAGCAACTACCCAGGCGCCGAAATCATTGAAGCCTCGGCATTCAACGTATGCTCCCGGCGCAACATACCAGCCGCACGCGGTATGGGTGTACGGATTACCATAC
>MEQK01000148.1 GCA_001770175.1 Bdellovibrionales bacterium RIFOXYD1_FULL_55_31
GGGTGAGTCATAGGCCAGCGTGTGTTGCATGATAAAGTCATGAGCGCTCGCCAACCGGCTTGCCGTCAGGATTTGCTCGGGACTGGCGGAGGGCCGTCCATAGCTGATGTTATCCTTGAGGGCGCCATGACAGAACAGAAAAGATTCCTGCAATACGACGGCGAGCCGGGAGCGAAGGTCGTTTTTCGAGAGATTCCGGACATCAGTCCCGTCGAGAAGGATCTGGCCGCTTTCGACGTCGTAGAAGCGGCAGATCAGATTGATCAGAGAGGTTTTTCCGGAGCCGCTTCGGCCGACGATGCCGATACGCTCGCCGGCCCGGATCGTGAAATTCAGGTTCTTTAGAACGGGAATGCCACGAACGTAGCTGAAACTGACGTTTTTGAATTCGATTTCGCCGCGGCCTTTGCCGATCTCCACGGGGGTCTCGGCATCCGGTAATACGGTCGGCGCGTCCAGTACCTCGAAGATCCGGTGCATTTGTGTGCTGAATTGCGTGAGCCAAGTCGTGAGATTTGTCAGGTTCCCAAGTGGGCCGTAGAACATGCTGAGGTATCCGAAAAACGCCATGAGCGTTCCGAGCGTGACCTGAGTTGAAAGGACTCTGTCACCACCTACGTACCAGACGATCCAGCCGCCGACTTGAAACACGACCGCCATGAGGGGATAGAAGAACGCGGAGGTGCGGTCGAGGACCTGGCGTGAGTCTCGGAGCGCCATAGAGGCTTTCTGAAACCGTTGATACTCGGTTTCCTCCTGGGCGAAGGCTTTGACGACGCGAATGCCGGAGAGGATGCCGTGCAAAATGCCGGCTTGTTTTGACGAGCGATCCCAGTTGCGCTGATATCTGGGATGAACGTACCGCCAGTAGATGAACGCGCCGGCAATGACCAGCGGCGCTGGCAACAAGGCCCAAAATGCAAGGCCGGGTTCGAGGCTGAACATCATCACGAAAGAAAAAATGACGAGCAGGAACTGCAGGAGAAAACCGGAGGTGATCTGCGTGATGAAACTCTGCACGGCATCCGTGTCATACGCGACGCGACCGACGAGAGAGCCTGTTTCCTGCTTTCCGTAGTAGGCCATGTCGAGTTGTTCCAGCTTACGGACGAGTTTCCCACGGATGTCGTAGGTGAGCGCGTTTCCTATCCGGCTCGCCATTCGCGTCGTGATCACATTGACGATGCCCCGCATGATCTGTACGGCGGCGAGGCCAATGACGATGAGAACCAGGAGCTCGCGAGCCGAAAACCGTGTCAGAACCGCAAAAGGCTGCTGGTGGGCCGAAAATGATGCAACAAGGACGTGGTCGACAAGGTAGCGCGTGAGGAGCGGCCACGCCATGTCGAGGCCGATTCCGAAAAGCAGAAGCAGCGCCATCCAGCCTGCCGCGCGCCAGTAGGGCCGGAGCATCGTCACGAGCCGGGTGATCGCGGCACCATGATTCAGGCATTTCGGACAAACCTCGCCAATAAAGTCGAGCATGAGGCCGCAGCCCGGGCACCGGTGAGGGTCCTGCTGATCGACGGGCTCGGGCGTGAGCGCCTCGCTGCGTTGAATCTCCCTGAAACGCTTCAAAACGCGGTCGAATTTGTACTTAATCCGATTGCTGAAACGAATGAGATCGAGCCAGACCCCTTCGACGCGGGCTTGCAGGAGCCCCGAGCCCACGACCGGGATGATCCGGAATTCCAGTGTTTCAGGAAAAGTGAAAGAGCAGAGCGGCTCGGAAGCCGTCTCGGAATCGAATACGAAGTGCGACCGTTTGGTCGCAAGCAGCCACTGTACCGCGTACTCGCCTTCGACATTGATGTCGGTTTGTACGGAAATCAGGACCTCGTCGGCGAAATCGACGCCCTGCCTTGCGAGACCCTTCAGGACGTTTTGAGGCGGGAGTTGTTTGAGGCTCAAGGTCCTCGCACTATAAAGCAGCCGCGAAAGCCAGTGCAATACGCACGTCTTGCGGCTCGCTAAAAAGGCGCGCCCAAGCCGGTTGGCCCGGAATTTGATGGATTTCGATCGTCGAAAACGTGCGAAGAAGACGGGAGAGCTGAATGAACATCGCTGTTATCGGTACAGGCTATGTCGGGACGGTTACGGGGTCCTGTTTCGCCGAATCCGGCAATCATGTGATTTGCGTGGACAGCGACCAGCAAAAAGTGAAGGCGCTCAAGGCGGGAGACCCGGTCATTTTCGAGCCCGGACTCGCGGAATTGTTGCGACGCAATCAGGCTGCCGGGCGGCTTTTTTTCACTGAATCGATCAAGGAAGCCGTCGAGAACAGCGAGATCATTTTCATGACCGTGGGGACGCCGCAAGCTTCGAACGGTGATGCGGATCTCAGCTTTCTCAAGGCCGCGGTACTCGAGGTCGGGCGGAGTATGTCGGGATACCGCATCATCGTGAATAAATCGACGGTTCCGATCGGAACGCATCTCAAAGTCGCGGAGTGGCTCAAGTCCGTATCGAATCATTCGTTCGACGTAGTCAGTAATCCTGAATTTCTCAGGGAAGGGAGTGCGATCCGTGATTTTCTGTATCCGGACCGTGTCGTCATCGGAAGCAGCCGCAAGGATGTCTTTGACAGGATCTCCAAACTTTACCTGCCGTTCGCCGGGGCCAAAAAGATCATTCAGATGGACACGCTCTCGGCCGAACTGACGAAGTACGCGAGTAACGCCTTTCTTGCGACGCGAATCAGCTTTATGAACGAACTTGCCAGTCTGTGCGAGAAAATCGGTGCCAACATCGAGTTCGTGAAGACCGGCATGGGCGCGGATAGCCGCATCGGCGGGGCCTTTTTAAACGCCGGAATCGGTTACGGGGGGTCGTGCTTTCCGAAGGACATCCGCGCCCTGTTGGCCACCGCCGCGCGAGAGGGTATTCCGCTACGGCTCGTAGAAGCGACCGAAGACATCAACGAAAGGCAGAAGCGCCTATTGATTCAAATGCTGGAACGTGAATACGGGAAAAATTCGTTAAGGGGACGAGTTCTCGCACTCTGGGGCATCGCATTCAAGCCCGACACGGACGATATTCGGGAAGCCCCGGCCGTCGCGCTGATTCAGGAACTTCTCAAGGCTGGCGCGCGGGTTCGCGCTTACGATCCCGCAGCCACGCGCAATGCGGAAGAGCTGTTCGGAAGGGATGTCGTTTTCTGCAAAACCTCCTACGAGGCTGCCGATGGCGCTGAAGGTTTGATCATCGCGACAGAGTGGCAGGAATTCCTGAACCCGAAGTTGCCCCTGCTGAAGGAAATGATGGCACGTCCCGTGATCTTCGACGGAAGAAACACTCTGGACCCGATGCAAGTCCTGCAGGCGGGATTTCAGTACTATGGAATCGGGAACGGCGCGGGAACCGCGGCTGGCGTCAGAAATCTTCGAAGCATGACGGGAATGGGACGGAGTATGAAAACTGGAAACGGAGCTTACGACGACCTCGAAAACGCTTCGGGAATGGGAATCGCGGTGATCTAGTCGGGCTACGCTACCAGAACGCGAAATGCACGTGGAGGGAGAGGAACCCTCCCTCCAGCCGAATACAAGAACTTTCAGCCAGCTCGCCGTGCGGTCGTCTTTGTGCTGCGACGCGCGGTCCGGGCGCGTGCGCCTGTCGCGGGACGTCGGGTTGACCTTCCTTTGCTCTGGACGGGGCGGCGCTTCTGCTTCGCGGCGGTACTTGTACGGGATCGGGGAGATCGCTTTGACTTTTGAGGTTGACGCTGGTCCTCTCCGGTCAGGCGTTCAAGCATCTCCTCAACATAGCGCCCTGCTCTGAGGGGCATTGCTTTCGCTTTTTCCATTCGGGAGTTTTTTGCCATATTTACCTCGCTTCGTGAACTGCGTTTCAGGTTCTGAAGTTGTAAAATCGTAAACCGGTCTCATGCTGCCCTTGTTTGCAGGCGGTACATCGTGGTCTGAACGATCTGCTCACGGATGTAGACGAGGTGGTCGGCTTCGTCTCCGAGGGCGTCCTCGAAGGACTCTTTTGCTTCGTCGTCGCCCAGTTCGTCTGCGATTTCGATCAAGAGTTCCCATTTCGCGTTGTCCACGAGTTCGAGCACGAGCAGTGCGTCCATAACTGCTTCAAAGTTGCCGTGTTCAATGACATGGATAACGCCGCTGGATTCGATCTGGCTGAGCTTCGCGGACTCGGTCATCACTCCTGGATCAGCATCGAGTGTTCTGATGACCTCCCGGAGCATTTGAGCATGAGCCCGTTCTTGATCACGAATTTCAGTCAGTTTGGCCCTGAATTGCTGGGGTGCTTTTCTGATCGCCGCATCATAAAGGCTGACGCCGGCACTTTCAAAATAATAGCGCTCAGTGCATTTATCGATAAACTCGTCTTCACCACGCGGACCTCTGACGGGTTTTGGAGGCATGGAAATCCGGGCCCTACTAGGGCCCTTCGACTTGCGCGAGAGTAGTCGCGAATTCTTCCGTGTGGGAGTGAGTTTTCTGGACATAATCTTCGGCTCCTTTCGCCTTCGCGTTTCTTTCGCGTCGCTCTCACGGCCTCACGGTTTTGCCGTCCGCCGGGAAATCCCAGAATCCGTGAAGCAATATCCGTGCTTCCCGTGAACCGGCGGACCTCCGGGAGGTCTGTAGGTTTTGCTTTGTTAGGATTGGACGGTATGCCAATTGCTCAAGCTCAGAGCGTTCCTTAGGTAGTGAGGACCGCGATGAGGATCCTGGTTTTTGGACTGTCAGTTAGCTCCTCTTGGGGAAATGGCCATGCAACACTCTGGCGGGGACTCATCCGTGCTCTGGCGAGACGCGGCCATGAGGTTTGCTTCTTTGAACGAAATCTTTCTTATTACGCCGCGAATCGCGATTTGACGGAGTTGCAGGGTGGCGGGCTTGTTCTCTATTCGAGCTGGGAACAGATCCTATCGCGGGCAAAGAAGGCGCTGCGTTGGTCCGATGTGGCGGTCGTGACCTCTTTTTGCCCGGACGGAGCTGCTGCCGCCGAACTCGTCATTGGCTCAGAAGTAGGGTGTCGTGTATTTTACGATCTCGATACTCCAGTTACGATCGAGCGGATGGAAGCAGGAATGACGCCCGCGTATGTTCCGGTAAACGGCTATCGGGATTTCGATCTCGTTTTGAGTTACACGGGAGGCTCCTCCTTGCGGGCGCTTTCGAAACTCCTCGGAGCCCGCAAGGTGATTCCGCTCTATGGAAGCGTCGATCCTGCCGTTCATCACCGGGTTTCGGCAATCGATCGTTTCAGGGCGGATCTGTCGTACATGGGAACTTATGCTGATGACCGGCAGCCTGCGCTCCAACAGCTCTTTCTGTCGCCCGCAAAAAAGTTAACGCATGCCAAATTCATGATTGCGGGCGCGCTCTATCCGGAAAGCTTCCCGTGGGGCCAGAATATATTCTATTTGCCCCACGTCCATCCCGGTGAGCACCCCGCGTTTTACTCTTCTTCGCGCATGACCCTGAACGTGACCCGCTCATCGATGTCGAGGAGCGGCTACGCTCCTTCGGGACGCCTTTTTGAAGCAGCGGCGTGCGGCGTTCCCGTACTGAGTGATCAGTGGCCGGGTCTGGAGGAATTTTTCGAGCCGGGCCGGGAAATTCTGATCGCGAGGAACAGCGGGGAGGCGATGCGAGCTCTCGGACTACCGGATCGCGAACTTGCCCGAATCGGTGAAGCCGCCCGTGAACGTGTTTTGTCCGAGCACACCGCTGATCATCGGGCCACTGTTTTCGAAAAGGCCGTGAAAGGGGAGATGGTGTGACGCGGGCTGGGGAGCAATCGGTTGTCTGGGGAATTGTTCCGGCAGCGGGAATTGGCAGCAGAATTCAGCCGCTTGCCTTTTCAAAGGAACTCCTGCCTGTGGGAACCCGCCTCGAGCGGGGAATCGAAAGACCCCGGGCCGTCAGTGAGTATCTCGTTGAAAGAATGATCGGGGGCGGCGCTGAGCGGCTTTGCTTCGTCATATCGACCGGCAAGTCGGATATACTCGAATATTACGGGGCGAACTATGGTCCGGCCTCCGCCTGCTATGTCGTTCAGCCTCGCCCGGAAGGTCTTTGCGACGCTCTTTTTCGCGCACTCCCTTTGATTCGCGACCAGGACGTTCTGCTCCTCGGACTGCCGGATACCGTATGGTTTCCGAGCAACGGTTTTGACCTCCTGCCAAAAGGGGTACTGTCGCTGTTACTCTTCTCGGTAGAAAACCCCGAACTCTTCGATTCAGTCGAAATCGACGTTCATGGAGATGTCCAACGTATTCGGGTCAAGGAAGCCGGGGCTCCATCAGAATGGATTTGGGGCGCGTTCAAAATGCCGGGACATGTATTCCGGGAACTGTACCGCCTCTGGCGTGAGCGTGCCGTCATCGGCCAGCGGGACGAATATCTCGGAACGCTGATCAACGCGTACATCGCGAACGGAAATCGAGTGCTCGGAGTCCAGGCCGGACGGGCATATGTGGATGTCGGAACCATGGGCGGCTACCGGCGCGCCATCCAGTTACTTGAACGGGAATACGGGGCAGGAAATGCGGATCAAACCATCAGAGTCGGAGTTCAGTGAAAGTCGCGCGAACGCGCTTGAAGCGTTCATGCGCTGCCTCGAGACAGGCGATGTCGCGGCGGCGCCGAAATGCGTTTTGGTCGCCGCCCATCCGGATGACGAAACGCTGGGGGCCGGCGCGCAGCTCGCGGGCCCGCTCCGGAGGATTACGATCGTTCATGTCACGGACGGTGCCCCGAGAAAGGCTAGCGAGGCGATCGCGCACGGGTTCGAAACGCCAGAGGCCTATGCCCGGCAAAGGCGGCAGGAACTGGCCAAGGCGATGGAAGTCGCCGGTATCGGCGCCGATCAGCTTGTCGAACTCGGAATCAGGGATCAGGAATCCTTTCTTGCCTTGAACGAGATCAGCCGCAGGTTGGCCGGAATCTTCGTGGAGAGCGGCGCGGAGATCGTGATTACGCATCCGTACGAGGGAGGTCATCCGGATCACGATTCCGCGGCATTTTGCGTTCACGCCGCTCACGACCTGATCGAGGCGAAAGGGGATCGCGCGCCCGTAATCGTGGAGTTTCCTTCATATCATCTGAAAGACGAAAAACTCCTGACTGGCCATTTTTTGAGTGATTCAGTCCCGCTCCGGGCAAACCCGCTCAGGGAAATTAACATCCATCTTTCGGGACCCGCGAAGCTCAGAAAGCTTCGCATTCTCCGGAGCTTTGCGAGCCAGCTCGAAGTGATTCGGATGTTTGACGTCGAGTGGGAACGGTTTCGGGAGGCGCCCGCTTATGATTTCAGTGCCGCGCCTCATCCGGGAGGGCTTCTTTACGAAGCTCACGACTGGGGGACTTCTGGCGTGCTTTGGAGGGAGAAAGCCGTAGCTGGTCTGCGCGAGCTGGCAATTCGGAAGGAACGATTATGAACCGGCTGTCTGTCGTGAGCGTTGCTTATCCGTTTGCGCATGTCGGTCCCGACGCGGTAGGAGGCGCCGAACAGATTCTTGGCATCATTGATCTCGCGCTGGTTCATGCGGGACACCGGTCCCTTGTCATAGGATCTGAAGAATCCCAAGTGAGTGGAGAACTCTTGAAAATTTCGCGAACAGAAGGCGAAATCGGAGAAGAAGAGCGACGGAGGACTTACCGGGAAGTTCGGGAGTTGCTCGCGAAAGTTCTTCGTAAAGAATCGGTCGATATCGTCCACATGCATGGACTTGATTTTCACGAGTACCTCCCGACAGCCTCGGTGCCGGTGCTCGCGACGCTTCACCTGCCGCTTGCGTGGTACCCTCCCGAAATATTTCGTATGGATCGACCGAACACTTTTCTGAACGGCGTTTCGACATGTCAGATGCGGGCCTTGGAACGGGTTCCGGCATCTGTGATTCCGCCCATCGAGAATGGCGTAAGAATGGAGGACTTCGGCGAGTTCTTCCCCGGGGGAAAACGCCGCTTTCTCCTTTCCATCGGCAGAATATGTCCCGAAAAAGGCTTTCACCTCGCACTTGATGCCGCGAGAAAAGCTGACTTCCCGATGTTTCTCGCCGGACATGTCTTTCAGTATCACGCGCACGTGGCATACTTCCGATCCGAGATCGTGCCCCGCCTAAGCCGGTCGCGACGTTTTATCGGTTCGATCGGCTTAAAGCGCAAGCGGCGCCTGATTGCGGCGGCCCGATGCGTCCTGATTCCGAGTCTTGCGGCAGAGATGAGCTCCCTTGTCGCGATGGAATCATTGTCGCTGGGGACACCGGTGATCGCTTTCAGATCCGGGGCCCTCCTGGATATCGTGGAACACGGTCGAACGGGATTTGTCGTGCGAGACGTGGAGGAAATGGTCGACGCGATCAGGAAAGTTGATGAAATCGATCCCGCCGACTGCGTGAGAGCGGCGAGAAGCCGTTTTTCCTCGGGACGCATGGTTCGGGATTACCTCAGGGCCTATGCGGATATCCTGGGAGCTTCCGTTCATCAAAACAGCGGGATACGCAAGGTGGCGTGATGGTGCTCCAGTTGGAGAACACGGGAGGAGTGATTGAACCGGAGACTCGGATCAGGAAAGTACCGAGCCGGTATCATTGAACCTGAGAACGGTTGGCCCGTACTCAGCCCATCGCCATAGGATGACGCTGAGGGATGCGGGGTCGATTTCAAGTCGGAAGAGAAAGTCAATCGGAATGCCCAGCGCGTAAAGCAGAATCGATTTGATGATGTCCCCATGGGTGATGATCGCGATCCGCTCGCCTCCGTGCCTTTCGGATATCCTGATCAGCTCGGCTATGGCGCGGGTCTGGGCTTCCAACATGAGTTCTCCCTCTGGTATCCGTGTTCCGCTTCGAAAGGTATTGAAGCGCTTCCAGTGTTCTGAACTGGCGAGATCCTGAAGGGGGCTCCCGGTCCATTGTCCGAATTCAAGCTCAGCGAAATGTTCGGAAGTGATTGTGGCAATACCGAGTTCCCGTGATAGCGGCTTAGCCGTTTCGAGCGCCCGTTCAAGCGGGCTTGAGTAAATCTTGGAAATTCTGGAACGCGCCAACCTTGTCGCCAGGTTTTCAGCTTCTTTTGCTCCTTTTGAATTCAGGTGAATATCAGGAAGTCGGCCGGAAATTGATATTCCTATGGGATCACACGAAGCGTGACGAATCAGGATGAATGTCGCAGGCATGGTGCTTACCGCCTTTCGGTGCGTAACGTTTAAGAACCTGGACCGCAAATTCCGCGAATTCCTCGGGTACGAGCGGAGGGCTCGTATGGCAGGCGCGCTTTCCTCGCGAGGGAGGAGTGAAGCAGAGCGTGACGGTCAAGTCGAAGTCCTGGAGAGCTGCCATCTGTCGGTCGAACCATTCGAGTGCATTGGGACGGTGCCAGTCTGCCCAGCTGATTCCGGTTCTGAGCTTTCGAATCCCGAGCTGCTTCATCCAGCCGACAGCTTGTTCCAGCCTCGGATCCTCGAAATGGAACCACTGGCAAATCCCTAGTGCCGGGTTAAAACGGTCAAAAGCGGGTTTCGGAGTCCCGTCCGCGCGAATGAGTCCCATGTAGAAGTGGCGGTAGTACGAGCTCCCTTCCACTTCCTTGTGACGGGTCGTCGCGGGCCAGCTGGGCGGGAGATCCAGAAGGCTGTACCAGAAAATCCGGTCTGCTCGTCCGAGCAGAAGTTCGCTGGTGCGCTCAAGCCCGAGTGTCTGGACCTCCTCCGAGCCGAAGCTGGAGGCCCCGACTTCGGTGATCCAAATCGGCAATTTCGTGACCTTTTGGATTTCCTTGATCTTTTCCGGCCATTCTTCGAGCTTCCAATGATTCCAGTCCAGAGGGAACCCGTGAATTGCGACGGCATCCACATGATCCAGCACTCCTTCCGCTTGCATGAGGAGCACGAAATTCGGGTCAATCGGCGAAATGCCCCCCAGTACCAAAGGGACGTGTGGCGCGGCTTCGCGCATCGCTTTTGCGGCGAGAATAGTCATCCGGGAATAGTCCTTCCAACCCGGGTCCATTTCGAAGTCCCAGTGCGAAAGGTTGTTTGGTTCATTCCAGATCTTGATGGCTTCAATCATGGCAGCTACCCCGCGTTCGACCATGTCCTGTGGCGGCTTTCCATTCGTCGAGATCCCACTCGCGCCCGCGAGCTCCCCGCTTTTCCGGCTGACACAGGTAGATTTCATGGGCAACTCGTTCGATTTTCCGGAATCCCGTCGAGCGGAGCATTGCGAGCACCGCCGAATGGTTCGGGACCCACCAGTTTGTATCATCTCCGGCTACCGCATGTTCGATGAAGGCCATTTTTGGCCAACCAGAGGCATCGAAGTAGTGGCGCTCGTGCAATCCGTAATCGCGCCTCGGCTTGACTACCTCATCTCCAGCCATCGTGAGCGTCTGAAATACCATCAGCTTTCGGACATGCATGGAGACGGTGTCCAAGGCGAGGGCCGGATAACGCAAATGGTAGAAGACTCCCATGAAAAGAATCAGGTCGAACTTCTGGTTCAGCCGCGAGAGATCGTGAATCTGCATTTTTTCAAAATGAGGGGCATTTTCGGGATGAAACTCCTTAGCGATCCATTTTGCCTGCGCGAGGTAGTGATTGTCGGAATCAATTCCGAGCACGTTCGCGCCTCGCTTGGCGAGCTCGTAACTGTAAAAGCCGGCGTTACAGCCGATGTCGAGACAGGTCCAGCCTTTCAAGTTCCGCGGAATACGCGATTGGATCTGCCGCCATTTCGAGCTTGGAAAATCGCCGAGGAAGTGCTCGGGCGCGGTCTGATGTCCGCTCGGCAGATGAATATTGTGAAACCACGGCCCGAGTCGCTTGATGCTCTTCGCAACTGATTGTGGAATGTTTTGCATTTTCACCTCTTTTAGCTACGGGCGCCCCGTCAATACTTCATTCAAATAGGATTCAAACTGAATCGCGCGTCGGGACGAAGAATGCTCCCTGCCCACCCGGGCCCGCGCCCGCTGGCCGATCGCGACACGTTCCCGTTCGGGTATGCCAGTCACGTATTGATGAACCTCGGTCGCTCCTCTCGCGACCAGAATTTCCATCTCGGGTCCTGAGCGGCGGAAGAAAGTACCGAGACCAGGCCAGTCATCCGAGATGATGGGAGTGCCGCAGGCCGCGGCCTCGAACAGCCTCACGCTGGGCGAAAAACCCGCCATCACCATGTCTTTACGCGTGACATTGATCGTGAATCTCTGGCTGTTGTAGAATTTTCGGTGTTCGTTGGGAGCGAGGTGGGCGATCCGGTCAATATTGGCCGCCCATAGCAGGTCCGCCGGGTACTGCGGGCCGGCGACGACGAAGCGTCCGTTTGTCCATTGGCGTGCCAGGGAGACGAGCATCCGATCGAGAGCGGGCTGACGATCATCACTGTATGTTCCGAGATAACCAATATCCCACGCGATGGGATGCTCCTCCGGATAGTAGCGCTCCATGTCGACCGAGCAGTAAAGCGGTCGTGCCATCCGGGCGCGATAATTCTTTTCAAGTTTTGAAAGTATCGGACCGCCCGTGAATGAGAGATAAAGATCGAAACGCGGAATAAGATCGGCTGAGAGATACGGTATCGCGTTCGTGTCCGCGGTTCGCCCTTCGAGCATAGCCAGGGTCGCTGGCGTATCAATATCATAGAACGCGCGAATGCCACGTGCTTCGCGGGTGACCCAAGTGCCGACCGCTATGCCGTCGGGAACGTAGGAGCCGACCACGACCGCGTCGGCGTCGCGGATGTCGGCTGCAAAGCGGTCCTTCAGCTCCGAAACGGATCTATAAAGTTCGGTTCGCGCGTATTCCGGAGAAGGAAGGTCCCGGTTTCCGGCATACCAGGGCTGATCACGTTCGAGGAAGAGGAGTTGATGGCCACGCCCGGCCAGGGCGCGTAAAAGGGAGCGGTAGGTGGTGGCATGTCCGTTGCCCCAGGATGAGGTGATCGACAAGCCGCAGAAAACGATCTTCAGCGGGCTATTCACGTGAACCTCCCTTCAAGAACCCGCTCCACCAGAGCTGCTCGTTGTGAATAGGTATGCTGTTCCGATATTCGCTTCAGGGCGGCGTTTCCGATTTGCGCCGCACGACGGGGAGTCAGGGCGGTTACAATCTCGATCACCTCATCCCTGGATCGCGCGACCAGAATTTCAGTTCCCGGTTCGAGAAAATGTTCGATTCCGAGCCAGTGGTCGGTGATGATGCACGCGGCTGCTCCGGCCGCCTCGAAGACCCGGGTGGCAGGTGAGAAGCCGTAAGATGCCATGCTGTCTCGGCTCAGGTTCAGAACGGCTTTCGTCGAGGAATTGAAGGCGTTGTGCTCTTTCGTATAGACGTGGCCGAGATACCGGAGATTCGCTGGCACGGCTTTATCGGCCCACCCGCTCCCGCCCAGGACGAAGGTCTCGCCGGGAAGGTTTTTCGCCGTTTCAATGAAGTAGTCTTCGACTCGTTTCTCTCGGTCGGGAAGGCGATTGCCGAGGAAACCGAGGGTTCCGGCGAATTTCGGGTCGGGGGTGACCCGGTAATGGGTCGTGGGGTCCAATGCGTTATAGATCGGCACGCACTGTTTTGCGCCGAAAGCGCGGTATTTGCGTGACACGGGTTCCCCGCCGCCATAGGTGAAGATGAGATCAAAGTCTCCCAGAACCGCGCGGAAGGGATCGTCGGGGTTCTTTTCGAGACGGTCGAGAGTCGCGGGAGCATCGACATCCCAGAACGCGACAAGACGACCGGGGCGTTTCATGCCCGCGACAGCCGATTCGAGTTCCTGGTCCAGTACGCCCACTCCGCTGGCCTTGACGATAACGTCAGCCCTGGAGCCGAGCCGGAGCGCGTTCCGCATCCCGTCTTCCGTCGGAGCGTATACATGGACTCTCGCCCATTCGGGATCGGGGATGTCCCTGTTTTGTTGCCGGTTGTAAGCGTCCGGTTCGTAAAACGTGACCTCGTGTCCGCGGTCGGCCAAAGCGCGGATGAGGCCGCGATAATAAGTGGCAGCTCCATTCCAATAGGCAGAGACGAGACTGGAACCGTAAAAAGACCATTTCATTCTCTGAGGCATTCGGGTTCCCTTCTGAGTTCGCGGCAAATCGCGAGAAGCTCATCCGTTCGATGCGAGCAGGTATGGCGTTTGAGAATGGTTTGGAGACCGTGATGGGAGAGCGCGGTTCGAAGGTCACGATCGTGCATGACTGTCTTGAGATGTTCGCGCATCTCAGTTCCGTCGCGGGCGACGAGAAAGTCGCGCCCCGGAGTGAAGAGGTTCTCGGCGTCGGACCAGGGCGCCGAAATGAGCGGGATTCCGCACGCGAGTGCTTCGAAAACCCTTATCGTGGGAATGCCCGGAAGATTTTCGACATAAGGCCTTCGCGGAATGTGAACGGTCGCGTGGAATCGGGCGAATACTTCGGGCACGCGATAATTGGCGATCCAGCCCTGATACGCGATGCCGGCTGATTTCAGTTTCTGCCGCGCCTCGTCTGGGTATCGCACCCCGTAAACCTCCGTTTTTAGCGCGAGAGACCGGGATGGCTCGAGCAGGAACTCCCGCAGTTCGTCCGTCCGCTCGTCGTCTCCCCAGTTTCCGATCCAAACGAGGTGGCCCGACCGCAACGGCGCCATGGGCTCCATGGGTCTAAAGACGCGGGTGTCCGCGGCTTCGTGCCAGGTCCAGGCTCTCGCGGCAAGGCCACGCGTACGGTAGAGATCGGCAATGACTTTTCCGAAGGCCAGGACTCCATCGTAGTTGGAAAGATCGTAACGGGACAGCGCTGCCTGGTCGGTCGCCATCCGATGATGGGAGTCATGAAATAAGAGTTGGTAGCGTCGCGTACGGGCCCGGTGCTTTCCAATATTCTTGATGAGGTCGGGTGTGTTCCATTCGTGGACCAGCACAACGTCGGCTGAATCAAGTGCCGTGTCGAGATCGAGAGTTCCTCGTTCGTATCGGGTGGCGCGGATGGTGGGATAACGCAGAGTATACTCTGAAACTGCCTCAAAGCCGTGGTCGGCAACGAGATTGCCGAGACTCCAGGAATCGACCGGTTCGAAAACGGAGACCTGATGACCTCTTGCTGTCAGTTCCGTCACGATTCCCCGCAGGAAGTGCGCGTTCCCGTGATTCCAGTCGGAGAGAATGGATTCGCAAAAGATCGCGAATTTCATCTCGAGGGTCCTCTCGAGGATTGAAGAAGACTTCGGTATTCGCGGCAGTATGAATCGCACATCTGCTCCGCGCCGAATACGAGTGCCCGCGTCCTTGCGCGTCGGCCGAGCTCTTCACGGCTTTGTCTGTCGTGAATCAGACGGAACAGAGTCTCCTTCAGGTGAGCGGGGTCGTTGGGGTCCACAAAAACCGCGGAATCGCACCAGATTTCCCGAAGGCTCGGAATGTCGCCAAGAACGAGCGCGCAGCCGTTCAAGGCGGCTTCGAGCGCGGAAAGGCCAAAGGGCTCATATTTCGCCGGTGAGGCGTAAATCGAGGCTTCTTCAAAGTAGCGGATGAGGGTTTCATGTGGAAGCTCATCAATTGTAAGAACGTTCGAGAAAGTGACAGCGTCGACGCGGGCCGCCCCGGGAGACAAACGGCTTCCGATCACAACCGTCGGCCAAGGGAGGCCGTCCGCGGCCAAATCGAGGGTCCGGATATTTTTTGAGTCGTCCCACAAGCGTCCGACCGAAAGGATATAGTCCGATTTCTTTGCCGGCCTGAATCGATCAATTCTGGTCCCGTTCGAGATCACCCGAACCGTTTCGAGTGGACCGTAAAAATATTGAAGCGAGTCGCGCATGGCCGAGGTGGGAGTTACAATCAGGTCGGCCGCTCGTAGATTTCTTGAGACTTCTTCCCTGTACCGGTTCCATTCACCGCCGGGCGGGGTACCCTTGACTGCTCTGTACCAGGAGTATACGTCGGAATGAGCAACGACGAGCTTCGGGCGCTGCCAAGCGATCGCGGTATGGCAGAAGTGATTCAGGTGTATCAGCTCCGGCCGTACTTGTGATTCAATGTCGAGGAGCCAAGTCTCGGCCCTTTCGACGTCCTCCCAAGGCTCGGACATCCACTCCAGTCGGAATGCGCTTTCAAAGATCTCAAGATGTTTGATTTTAGAGGCTGCTTGACGTTGTTCACGGGTGAGGCTCCGACCCATGGTGGCGAGAGCTATTTCTGTTCCCGAGTCCGATAGCTCGCGGGCGAGAGTCAAAGCGTAGGTCCAGACTCCTCCGACCGTATCGGACGTCATGAGAACGCGTCTTGGATGCGAATGATTGTTCACAGTCATGCGGTCAGCTGTTTTAACGCCTCTTTGCTTCCGGTTCTTGGGCCTTTCAGCCAATGGAAAAGTTGTTCAACCCCCGCGGGGACGTCAACGAGAGGCCTCCATCCAGTCGCTGCTGTGTACTTGCTCGTGTCTGAAACGTAGTATCGCTGATCCGAAGGACGCCAGTCATCGTATCGAATCGACACGGACCGTTGCTGCAAGTTCGAGAGCAGGCTGACGAGCTCAATGAGGCTGATCGTGTGACTCGGGCCGCCGCCGATGTTGAATACGCGTCCCGAAAGTTCGTTTATCTTCTTCCATCCAAGCATGAACGCGGTGATCAGGTCACCGACGAAGAGAGCGTCGCGAACCTGTTTGCCATTCCCGTAGAACGTTATTGGCTCGCCGGCGATGGCGCGTTTGACGAAGTGAGCGACCCATCCTTGATCTTCGTTGCCGCATTGGTGAGGTCCGTAGATACAGCTCATCCTGAAGACGAGCGTTTGCAGTCCGAACGTCCGGGCGTAGTCGAGGACGTATTGATCGGCCGCGCCCTTCGAACAGCCGTAGGGGCTGCAGAACGCTATTCCATCTTCATCGCCGACGCCATTCAGTCGGATCTTGGCATCCGTCGGTTCATATCGGGTCTCGTACTCCGTCAAACGAATATGCTCGAGCGTGCCAAGGACCTTGTTCGTGGACGTGAAAATGATGGGAATACGGGTTGGCGCCCGCCTGATCGCTTCAAGTACGTTCAGGGTTCCTCGCGAATTGATCTCAAAATCGGTGACGGGATCTTCGACACTGCAAGTGACCGCGACCTGGGCGGCCAAATGGAATACGACCGTGGCTTTGGAAACCGCTTCCCGCACCGCGTCGGGGTCTCTCACGTCCCCGTGCATGAAGACCAGCTCTCTCGGATGTTTGCGAAGGAGCCAATCGAGATTCGCCTGGACCCCCGTTCGAGAAAGATTGTCGAAGACGAGAACGGATCGCCCTTCTTCCGCAAGGGCGTGTGAAAGATTCGTACCGATGAAGCCGGCTCCTCCGATGACGAGGGCGTAACGTTCAGGTAGAATCATATGGCAAGCCCTCGCGACAGGAGTTCCGCGTTTGCTTCTTTCGTCTTGTCGATTGCGCGCTGGCGGCTCAGCCAGTCCGTGAGTTCCCTTAGCCCGTCGGAAAGAGTGATGCGGGGTTCAAAGCCCAGGAGCTTGCGAGCGAGCGAAATGTCGGCGAAGCAGTGCCGAACATCTCCGATTCGACATTTTCCGGTAAGTTCAGGGCGAATGGTGGGCCGCATCATGGCTCGCGCCATTCGTTCAGCTATTTCGAGTATGGTGTATTGTATTCCGCTTCCGATGTTGATGACGTGACCTGCCGCTTGAGATGACTGCATCGCAAGATGACACGCGCGCGCAACATCCGATACGTGAACAAAATCCCGCTTCTGAAGTCCGTCTTCATAAACGACCGGCGAATGGCCGTTCAGGATTCGCGAGGCGAAAATCGCCATTACTCCCGTGTATGGGTTTGAAAGCGCCTGACCGGGTCCGTAAACGTTAAAAAACCGAAGCGCGACCGTGGGAATTTTGTAAGCAGCCCCGAGCATGAGGCACATCTGTTCCTGGTCGAATTTCGAAAGAGCATAGACTGACGCCAGTTCAGGCCTTTTTGTTTCAGGAGTTGGGCGGGGTGAGATCGGAAGTCCGCCAGGGCCCTTCGGTTCCCAATCATGGCGTTCGAGGTCGCGAACCTCACGGCGGGCCTTGTCAATGACTGTGCCTTCGGCTGTAACGTAAAGGCCTTCGCCATAGATGCTCATGCTCGATGCGACAACGAGTCGTTCAATGGCGGGGGATTTTTCTGTGATAAGCGCCTGGAGGAGGGTCGCGGTACCCAGATTGTTGTTATCGATATAGGAACGCACTTCGTACATGCTTTGTCCGACCCCGACGGACGCGGCAAAATGGAATACGATGTCGATGCCATTCAACGCGAGCTTCACGTGTTCGCGGTTTCGCACGTCTCCCACTTGTACTTCGGCGAGAGTATCGTGCCGTTCAGGCCGGCTGCCATGAACCTGCGCGGAGAAGTTGTCGAGAATGCGCACGAAGTGGCCGGCTTGTTCGAGTTCTCGGGAAAGATGAGAGCCGATGAAGCCGGCTCCGCCGGTGATCAGGATCCGTTTGCCCATAGCTGCCCCCGGTTTGGCGATTCGCTGCCTCGAAACGGCTCGATGCGCCGATCGCGCCATGCGCCGCCGGGCGAACAGCTGCAAAGGTCGTTCCTGAGACTTCGCTCCAGGTAGAGAGACCTGATCGAGCGGAGGGGATCAGGTCTCGTACCGGCAGCTGCGCGGAATTATCCGGCCGAAGAAGTGGCAAGTTCGGGCGTCTTCACAGCCAGGGTGATCGGCTCTTGTGAAGTAATCGACTGTCCTTTCTGATTCCTTGCGATCACGGTGACGTCGTATTGCATGGTCTGGCCGCTCACGGCGAGTTGCCGCAATTGCTGTGGGGTCAATGTGGCGCGCCACGTCGTCCCGCCGATGTTCGTCATCGGGATTTCCAGAGGGACATGAATGAACCGGACTCGGACGTCCGAGACGGTGGATGAAAAGTCCTTGACGTCGGCAAGGATTTCCGGTGATTGAGCCGGTTGAAGCGATTTGTTGAGCTCAATCGTGGAGGGGACCGACCTCGCGTTCATAATCGTCGGTCCTGACGCGGAAAGTTCCTTGCCACTGTCCGTTTTACTTCCCATGCTCGAACATCCGGCTATAGACACTAATGCCAGAACTGAAATCATATAACTCAGTCTACGTAATTTCATATAAACCCTTTCTGATAGGTATCCTTGATCTAGCAACCGATGTGCCTGCACAGCATGGGTTACGCTAACTGACGCCCAGCTTGTTCTGCATTCGACTCACCCACGCGGTGTCGATACCGGGAACATTATTGAGCTGGTCAACGGACGTGAAATTCCCGTTTTCTCGCCGGTAGTCCAGCACCTTCTGAGCTGATTCCTCATTCAACCCGAGGGCGATGAAATCTCCCGCACTCATCCGGTTGATGTCGGCATGAGTGGATTTTTGGGTAACCGACGGGACTTGTGTTTCGATTGTGGATTTTCCGGAACTCTTCGAAACGGCGCCGATTGCTTCAGCGTCCTCGGCGGTCGCCGCGGTCGAGGCCTGCTGCGCGGGCGCCGGTTTTTTGGTTTCCTTCTGCGCGCAACCCGGCAACGCGAGAATAGCGACTAATCCGATCATTGGGCCGACTGCCCCGATTCTTATCTGCTTCATGTTGTTTTCCTCCTTGACTCCCTCGTATCTTGCAACGCACCTGCCATGTTTGACGACTCGCGTGCATTAAGCTGCACGCCTCCTTCGCGAGGAGACAGGCTTTGCCGAGCGGCTGGAGGCCGTGCGGCCACGAACGCTGCTTGCCGCGGACGAGCCTCTCGGTTCCTGCGCCCGACGTCGTGGCGGGGCAACTTTTCTTCCGTTGCCGCTGGAGAGGCGTACTGTTTCGCGTCCGATGAGTTTGTTGAAGTTGCTGCGCTCGCCCCCGGCGGTTTTTTCGCGATAAACCAGCGCCAGGTTGCTTTCGTCGAATTTTTTGAAGAACTGATCCCACGAAATTGGCTCGAGGGATTTCGCACCGCTGTAGCCCGGAAAATCGAGGCGGATCATCCCGATGTCATTTCTCCCTCCCGTGCCTTTGATGCGAGTGGGCTTTGCACCACGCGCCTCCGCCCACTTGATGATCTCGTTTCGATTCGTCGTCATTTTGCTGCCATTTTTTTTGCTGCCACTTGTCACTCGTGCCATAAGACCTCCTTCCAACTCGACGAGCAAATTCCTTTCCAAAGTGCGCGGATCTTGGTTCATCGATTGCACAATTCGCGTCGTGACGATGCTCATCGAGGAACTGGATCAGAGTGCGTTCGCGCAGTGGGACGAATACCTGGGCCGGAACAATCAATCGACCTGCTATCACCACCTTGCCTGGCAGAGCGTCGCCCGGCGAGCATACCGCCTCCGTACGCATTATCTCCTCGCGCGGAATGAGATCGGAACAATTTGTGGTGCTCTCCCTCTCGTGGAAGTGAGAGGTCTTGTACATGCTCACCTGACCAACGGTTTGTTTGGCGCGTATGCCCCTGCTCTTGGTGACACGCAAGAGATTCGCGCCGAACTGCTTCGGCGCGCCTTTGAACTCGCGCGCGAGCGGCGTGTGCAGTACTTCGTCGTGAAAACAGTCGGGTCCGATCAGGGCCGAGTGATGGACGAGTTTGTGGAGCTGAACTCGTGGGTGATCGCTGTTTTGAAGCTTGATTCCGACCCGGAGCGGCTTTGGCACGGGCTCCGGGACAAGGTTCGGAATTGTGTGCGAAAGGCGCAGAAGGCGGGCTTGGAGGTACGCAGAGGGAAGGAGTATCTGGCGTCCTTCTATGATGTCCTCGCGGAAAACATGCATCGCAAGGGCTCTCCGATTTACGGATTCAACTTCATGAAGGAGTTGATGTCCGCATTCGGCGATAAGGCGGAAATCGTGACGTTATGGCATGAGGGCCGTGTTGTTTCGGGGGCGCTTACGCTTGATCACGGTCGGACGACTGCTGTTCCTTTTGCGTCTTCCCGGCCATCCGCGCTTCATATGAGTCCGAATAATCTCCTTTATTGGGATATCATCCGACGAAGCTGCGAAAAAGGAATGACGGCGTTTGACTTCGGGAGGTCGTTGCGGAACTCCGGTCCGCTGTCCTTCAAACTGGGGTGGGGATCGGACATCGTTGAACAGCCGTTCTTTATTCGGACAGTGAAGGGCGACGACTTCGAAATGAGTTCCAACAAACGGCGGGCTGATTGGTTCGTAGATCGATGGAAGAGGCTTCCCCGGTCGGTTGCGGACGCGCTGGGTCCGGCGGTCTGCCGGCAGGTGGCCGGTCTGCTATGACTTTAAAGGCCGCCTTGGTCAAGCTCGGCCCTATTCTTATTTCCATAATTCTGCTTTTTGCCTTTTTCAGGAATCAGGACGCTGCTGGCCTGGCGGAGGCGTTGAGAAAATCCCGCTGGATACTTGTTTTGTGGGCGGGACTTCTGAATCTGTTTCTCCTCCCCGTGCTTCGGGCGGAACGTTTTCGAGGGATTATCGCGGCACTGCCGAATCCGGGTCCGTCGGCCCGTTTGGGTGAACTCGTCCGGATCATGTCTGCAACCCGGGTTCTCAACCTGATTCTTCCGGTGGCCGCGGGAGAGACGCTGCGCATCGTTCGGCTCAAAAAGCTCTTCGGATACTCCGCCATTTCGACCGCGGCGGCGGTTGTGATGGAGAGCGTGACCGAGGCTCTTGCCTTTGCCGGAATCGCTCTCGTTCTGCTTGTATTTCCCACAAGGCTGTTCGGGGTCCGTTCGGACGCGATCGTCACGCTCCTCCTGGGTTTCATCGGACTTGGAACAGCCGTGCTTGTTTTGGTTCTGTTGATGTCGCGCACGAGCGGATCGGACGTAAATACTTCAATCCATAGGAGCGGGAAATTGAAGCTGTCGATCCGACGTTTTCGTGACTCGCTCGGCGTTCTGAATGCCGGTCGGGTTTGGTGGATTGCTCTCTTATGGACACTGGTCGTGGATATCGTCGATGTCGCGATGGTGGGACTCTGCCTCAGAGCCGCTGGAATAACCCTGCCAATCGCGGGCTGGTGTGTTTTGCTCGTGGGCATTAATCTCGCGATCGCGATACCGGCGCCCGGGCACGTCGGAACTTTGGAAGCCGGGGCAGTTCTCATTCTGCTTGCGCTCGGCGTAGAACGAGGACCCGCATCGGTTTTTGCGCTTCTTTACCATGCGGCTCATCTTTTCCCAACCTTGATCCTGGGAAGCATCGCGCTGCAGCTGGAGTTCAGGGTGCAACCGGCATCTGGGAATCAAAACTTCTTGAAGACACAGGGGCGGTCCCCGCATGTGTGAAAAACGGGGTCTCCATCGAAGAATCGCTTCAGTTGATCCTGAGCGGCCGGAAGGCGCCGAATCGCCTCGTGAACCGGATTGATCATCGGGGGTATATTATCCGAGCCGAGTCGGGGACGGATTCCGATATCGTATTGGACGTAGGCCGAATCCAGCGGTCCTGACGCGAATTCAATGCCCGGGACCGGTTCGACACTGGGCTGAAGAAGCTTCAGTCCGAGCTCGCGGACCATGGCCCGAGTCGTAAGATTCGGAACGGACGCGTCGTTGATGCCCTCCTGGTAAAGAATGCGTTTCGGCTGGTTTGAGGGAAGGGGATTGCGCAGAATGTGCGCGGCGAAGTTGCCCGGGTCAGTATAGTCCCAGAGAAGCTGGCTCAAGGTCATGAGCTTTTGACGTTGCAGGGTGCCGGGATAAAAGACGCTCAGTGCTTTTCGCGGGTAATAAAAATCGGAGCTTCTGAAAAAGAACATCGACCAGAAGCCGCATGGAACGTTCATAGCGCCGCGGTCAATCTCGGGACTGAGTGCGAGCGTCGTTACTCCTTGGCAACCTCCTTCGGAAATCCCGAAATAGTGAATTCGTTTTGAATCGGCGAGCGGCTGGCCGTTTCGCACGAAACCGGGAAGTTCGTTCAGGGCTCCGGAGCGCAGCAGGCGGGCAAGATTGATGAAGTTAAGGTGTGCCTGCTGCAACCGGTCGGTGATCGCGGGAAATTCATTCCAATTACGAAGGATCTGCAGCACGAAATGAGGGAGGTCCCCTTTGGCCCGTCCGAGCCAATCCGTTCCGACCTGGATCGCGCAAAGGCGGTTGATCAACTGCCGGTTTTGCTCCTCGGTCATTTCCTTTTCAGCGGAGTTGAAGGTGCCGTGCCCATAAATGATGATCGGCAGGTTTGCTTTGGCCGTGTGCCGTGCGCACGCGGGCACATGGATGGTCAAAGGGAACCATTGCATGGAATGAAACTCTGGCTCGCCTGTGCCCGCCGAAAGATTGAGGCGTCTTCCGTTTCCGCCTTCGAGATAAGAGGGAGCATTGAATCGGGCGCGGACACGGATCGCGAGATCCGGCATTCCCTTGGGGTCACGCTCGATGCTCAGGACCTGAAGGGCATTCAAGTTCCTGGCCAGGCGGCCCGCGGAACGATCGCGCATCTTGAGAAGGCGCCCGATGGTATCTTCATCGCTCGCGGTGATGAAGTCCCACGTGAGCTGAGGGCGGTCGCGATTGATGCCCTGGCGTGCAAGCGCCGAAAATATCTCGTCGAGCCTTTCTTTCTCCACCTCGAGTCGCGAACCAGGCGGTACTGAACCGTCCCGGATCATGCGAAACCCGGTCAGCGGAGCTATCGGTGTTCCGTCCGCTTTTCGAAGATCTTGGATGACTGCGATATATCGGGTTTTTGGCTTCAGGCGGACGACGGGTTGAAGAATGAGCGCCTGGCGGTCCCCCGGTCGGGCGTTAGCGTCAATTTCGGCGAAAATAGGTACTCTTCGGCCTGATTTGAACTCGATCAGCTGAACAGGGCTAGTCGGTTTCAGTGAGGCCTCTGAGTTATCCGGTCCGGGCAAGTTCGTACCGCTGATCCGTGCTGGAAAGTAGGCGAGGAGTGAACCGAGCGTACTGAATCCGTCGCGAGCATTATAAGGGGAGGGGTCGAGAGCGGTTCCGAAAAGCGAGCGGGGAAGATCCGCGTCTGTCAGGTCAACGCGGATTCCCGTTGCAGTGGTGAGATCGGGACGGCTGTAAAATGAAGATGGAAAAGGAAGGAAGCAATCTTCCTCCGGTCCTCCTCCCAGGGGGTTGCATTGGCTTGCGCGCGGTTTCCAATGGCTGCAGCCCGAGAGTATTCCCAACAGCACGCTGATTATGAGCAAAAGCGTGATACGCCAGCCGAAATTTGCACGTGCTGCACGAGGTCCCCGCGAGCGCTGATCTGTGTATTGGATGGGATAACGCAGTGACATTCACGCCAATCTGAAGGAGTCCCGACCCTTGTGTCAATGGGGGTTTCCATGGACGGCGGCTTGCAAGCAGGATTGAGTGGCCTTACTCATGCATTCCCTTGCTGCAAGCTGAAGATTGAAGCGAGGAGGCTAAGTATGGATGGGTTGGAGTATCTCAAAAAAGATCACGATCGGTTCAGACAGCTTTTCAGGCACGCTGAAAACGCGAAGGATATTAACGAGAAATGGCGGATATTCAGAATCATTAAACAGGAACTCGATCTCCACGCGCAGGCCGAGGAAGCGGTTTTGTATCCGAGCTTCAGAAATGCCGAAGGGTTCAGCGAAATCATCGCAGACTCCTATGATGAGCATCAGGAAATGAAAGATCTGATGGAGGAGATGACTCGGGAAAAGAACGAAAATGACTTCGAGGACGATTTGGATGAGCTGATTGAGTCAGCTCTTGATCACGTGGAAGACGAGGAAACCGAACTTTTTCCCAAGGTCCGAAACCTGGTGAGCGAGGCAGAGCTGGAGGTTTTGGGCAGGAAATTGGAAGAGGCGAAGAAATCCGACCTCACCAAACAGGCAGCCTAAAGCTGTCAAATCCAACACAAACAGAAAGGTGAACGAGATGAAAGTAAAAAATGCGGCATTGACATTGGCAATGGCGGTTTCAATCGCGGCTTTGGCGCAATCTGCATGCACCAGACAGGGAGAAGACTCGGGTATGGGACAGACTGGCGATCAGAGTCGCGACCAGAGTGGCCAGATGGGGGATCAACAGCAGCAGCAACAACAGCCTGGCGCAATGGCTTCGCCCGCTCCGTCGGCGATGCCGGGGCAGACCGGAGAATCAGGTCAGAGTGACCAGTCGGGCCCCATGGGCAGCTCGGGCAGCCCGGGTACGGGCGGCAGCAGCGAATCAGGCAGCCGCTAATCAGCTTGTTCCTCGCGAGACGGGGACTATTTCGAAAGGAGTAGTCCTTGTCGTTTTTCAGAGCAGTCGGCGAAGGTCGGAGCAGGCGCGAATTCCTTCGGGAATTTGGTAGGCAATATAGATGATCGACTCTCCCTCTTTGACGAGCTTCACGGTCATCGTTACTTCGCGCGCTTCGGCCATCACAGTGAGGGTTGCCGAGGCGGTTGTTTGGTCAGCATAGAACTCATGAAGCATCGTGTCCTGAGGGTCAGAGCTGAGGAAAAACGGAATCGCCATTCCAAGCGTGGCGCCCGTGTTGAGCTGAAACGTGCCTTCGACCCAAATCCGCGACTTTCGTTCGTCGTTTTGGGTATAAATCAGAATACGGCATGCTCCAAGGGAGTCACGCCCTTCGTAAAGTCGAGGTCCGGTAAGGTTCGCGAAGTCACTGAGCGCAACGATCGCCGAGCGTTGATCGGCCGCAACGGCAATGCCGCTTATGCCGCTTATAAAGACGCTTAACAGAATCAGAACTCGCATAGGGCGCCTCATCAAGGCCAATAGAATTCAGACAGCACGAAAAGTCAAGCCGGTAGCTTGACCAAAATGGACGTTCAATCGAAATCCATCTGTCTTCTGACTTAAACCTGACACACCGAGCGTCATTTCTATTCTAATTAACAGGGAGATGCTGACGTTGTGGAATGGACTTTGTTTCTCATCTCTTGGAGGTTCCCTTGATGAAGCGACTAGTAATTACGTTGAATTTAGCGCTATTTGTGTTTCTGGGCAGTTTCAGGATTCTCGGCGCCGCTGATCCCGTCCTCATCAACGGAGCCGGGGCGACTTTTCCATATCCACTCTATTCCAAGTGGTTCTCAGAATATCGCAAGGTTGTCCCTGAGGCTCAGTTCAACTACCAGTCAATCGGAAGCGGCGGCGGAATCCGGCAGTTCTTGGAAAAGACGGTCGATTTCGGAGCTTCTGATGCGCCGATGACCGAGGAACAGATGAAAAAATCGAGTATTCCCGTGCTTCATATTCCAACTACGATGGGGGCGGTCGTACTGACTTATAACCTGCCCGGAGCTCCGAGTCTGCGGCTCTCGGGCGCGGTGATTTCAGACATTTTTCTTGGCAAAATCGCGAGGTGGGATGATTCCCGGATTACTTCCCTGAATCAGGGTGTCGAGTTGCCTGGTACGGCGATCCTTGTAGCCCATCGCTCCGACGGCAGCGGCACGACAGCCATTTTTACCGACTATCTTTCCAAGATCAGTCCGGAATGGAAAGCGAAAGTAGGCGCCGGGACGGCCGTGAATTGGCCTACGGGAATCGGAGGGAAAGGGAACGAAGGCGTTACGGGTATTGTTAAGCAGTCGCCCGGAAGCATTGGCTACGTCGAATTGATCTACGCGGCGAATAATCGACTACCGTTCGCGAGCGTGCGGAACAAGCGGAATGAGTACGTGATTCCGAATTCGAAGTCGATCATGGCCGCTGCGGCGGGTACGATAAAGGCTATTCCCGATGATTTCAGAGCTTCGATAACGGATGCGGACGGGAAAAACGCTTATCCGATCAGCGGATTCACTTATCTACTCGTTCGTGAAACGTTGCTGAAACCCAAAGGCCCCTATATTCAACGGTTTCTCAAATGGGCGATGACGGATGGGCAGAACTATGCCGAGGCACTTCATTACGCGCCACTTCCGAAAGCGTTAATCCAGAAGATCGAGGCCAAGATCAATGGAATTCGATTTGAGTAATAAGTCGGAACTGGCGAAAGCAAAGAGAGATTTTCATCCGGGGGATAGAATATTCGGCAGGGCTTTGATGCTGCCGGCCTACTCACTCCTGATTCTGCTTGTCGCGATCGCGCTCTTCCTTTTGCATGGTGCGTGGCCGTCTATTCAGAGATTCGGATTGAAATTCGTCTTCTCTTCAACCTGGGATCCCGTTCGCGAGGTTTTTGGAGCCCTTCCCGTAATTTACGGCACCATTGTCTCATCCTCGATTGCTGTTCTGATCGCGGCACCCGTGAGCATCGGTGCTGCCCTCTTTCTTAATGAGCTCGCCCCGAGACGAGTAAGCGAAATCGTTGGACATCTGATTGAGATGCTAGCCGCTATTCCGAGCGTGGTTTTCGGGCTTTGGGGGATATTTGTACTGGCGCCTTGGCTGAGGAGTGTGGTCGAACCCGCTCTTGGAAGGTTTTTCGGTTTTCTGCCCCTTTTTCAGGGACCTCCTTATGGAGTAGGTATGCTCGCGGCAGGCTTGATTCTCGCGATCATGATCATGCCCACAGTTGCTTCGATTTCACGGGAGGTCTTTCATTCCATTCCGCGTGTTCAGCGCGAGGCAGCCCTCGCCCTGGGAGCGACACGTTGGGAAATGATCAGGCTTGCCGTGCTCAGCGGGACGAAATCAGGGGTTTTCGGAGCGGTTATTCTCGGGCTGGGGAGAGCGTTGGGCGAAACGATGGCCGTTACGATGGTCATCGGGAACCGTAGCCACATCTCGGCTTCTTTGTTCGCGCCGGCACAGACCATGGCGAGCGCCATTGCCAATGAGTATGCAGAAGCGACGAGTGATATTCATCTTTCGGCTTTGGTCGGCGTTGGCCTGACACTTTTCGTCGTGACTTTCATAATCAACGCGATCGCCCGAATATTCGTATGGAGAACGACGTTGAGATGGAGCGCGAAATGATAGCCGAACAACGCGGTCGCACGATAAAGAATGTGCTGATGTGCTCCGCTCTCGCGTTCGCAGCGCTCATAGCGATTATTCCGCTCGTCAGTGTATTTGGGTATGTGTTTCTCAGGGGCTTTTCCTCGATCAGCGTCGAGTTTTTCACGAGTATGCCAAGGCCCGTCGGTGAAACCGGGGGTGGGATGGCAAATGCGCTGGCTGGAACCGGTATTCTTATCGGGTTGGCCGGCCTCGTCGGTATTCCTTGGGGCCTCGCGGCCGGGATTTATCTTTCAGAATACGTCGCCGCTGGTGAGAAGGGGGCCGGCCTGGGAGGTGCCGCTATTCGTTTCGGCATCGATATGCTGGCGAGCATCCCTTCCATTATCGTGGGGCTTTTCGTCTACGTTGTGGTCGTGATGCCCTTCAAGCATTTTTCGGCTTGGGCCGGTGGTTTGGCGCTCGGCATTTTGATGATACCAACCGTGGCTCGAACTACCGAGGAGCTGCTCAAGATGGTTCCGGTTCATGTGCGTGAGGCCGGGCTTGCCCTCGGTCTTCCGAGATGGAAGGTGATCGTATATATTGTCGTAAAGGGAAGCCTGAGGCCGATCAGCACGGGAATCGTGCTGGCAATCGCGCGGGTTTCGGGTGAAACGGCGCCGCTTCTTTTCACCGCGTTCGGCAATCAGTATTGGAGTCATGACTTGAGCGCACCGATCGCATCGCTTCCAGTACAGATCTACACTTATGCGGTCAGTCCTTTCGATGATTGGCACCGGCAGGCTTGGGCGGGCGCTTTGGTTCTCATCCTGTTCGTCTCCTCATTGAATCTGCTGACGCGGGTTATTCTTAAACCATCGGGGAGAGCGGGAGCATGATTCTGAAATCAGAGAATCTGGAGGCCTGGTTTGGTGAAGCAAAGGCGCTCAAAGGAGTAGGTCTCGAATTCGAGAGTAATACGGTTACCGCGATCATCGGCCCCTCGGGCTGCGGCAAGTCGACCTACATTCGATGTCTGAATCGTTTGCACGAGGAAACACCGGGGGCGCGAATCGGCGGGCGCGTTCTGCTGCAGGGCAGAGACATCTACGGCCCTGAGGTCGATCCCGTTCTGTTGCGGCGGCAAATCGGGATGGTGTTTCAGAAGCCTAACCCATTCCCCTCGATGTCGGTCTATGACAATGTTGCCGTCGGGCTTAAGCTCGGTGGGATCCGAAAGAAGCGTGAACTTGACAGCAGGGTGGAGTGGAGTTTGAGAGTCGCGGCCCTTTGGGACGAAGTCAAAGACAAGCTGGATCGACCCGGCACCAGTCTCTCCGGAGGACAGCAGCAGCGGCTCTGCATTGCGCGGGCGTTAGCCGTGAAACCGGTGGTTCTCCTCATGGATGAGCCCACCAGTGCTCTCGATCCGATTTCCACGGCACGAATTGAGGAGCTCTTGACTGAGCTGAAAAAGACGGTGACTATCGTCATTGTAACGCACAACATGCAGCAATCAGCGAGGATTTCGGATAAAACCGCTTTTCTGCTGATGGGTGAATTAGTGGAATTCGGCGAGACTTCCGCCCTATTTACCACGCCCAAGGACAAGAGGACGGAGAGCTATATCACGGGAAGGTTCGGCTGATGGAACGCCACTTTGATGAAGAATTGAGAAAACTGAAAACGGAACTCCTCGCGATGGCCGGCCATGTGGAAAGATCGATTGAGCATGCGGCCAATGCACTTGTCGGGAGAGCCGCGGAAGCGATTTCGAATATTTATGAACTCGAACAGGAAGTAAATCGTGAACACAAAAGCGTGGACGAGGCCTGCCTTAGACTGCTCGCTCTTCAGCAGCCGCTCGCCGCTGATCTCAGACTCATAGTCGCCGTGATCAAGATCAATACTGATTTGGAACGGATGGGTGATCAGGCCGTCAATATCGCGCATCACACGGAGCGCTACATGGCTGACCGGGATCAGCCCGAAGTTCTCGTCGATCTTCCGGAAATGTTCAGTGAGACACGCTTCATGGTGAGGGAAGCAATCGACGCTTTTGTTAAAAATGATGAAACTCTCGCCCGAGATGTGCTGAAGCGGGATGATCGAGTGGACGCGTTTAAACACAAGATATATTCCGATATTCTGAATATCCTCCAGTCAGAACCTAAGGACATCGAACAGGGGTTCAGTCTAATTCTGATTGCACGGAATCTCGAACGCATAGCGGATCATGCGACGAATATCGCTGAAGACGTGATCTTCGCGATCACGGGAAGCGATGTGCGCCACTCGCCTAGGACAGGGCCGTCCTGAAGACACCGGGCAAGAAAGACGATGGGAACAATCAGATGAATCATAACGATAAAACGAGCGTATTAATCGTGGAGGACGAGGCGGACATTCGGGAGCTGATGACACTTCATCTGAAGCGCGAAGGAATATCGGTGATCGGGGTGGAAAACGGGGAGGGCGCGCTCGAGCTCCTGGAAACGAGGTTGGATCGGGATCCTTTCGACCTGGTTGTTCTTGACTGGATGTTGCCGGGGGTTTCCGGACTCGAAATCTGCAAAAAGATACAAGGAAGGTTCCCCATTTTGATGGTGACCGCGCGCGCGGACGCTGCTGACATTGTTCTCGGCCTTGAAATGGGAGCGGACGATTACGTAACGAAGCCGTTTGAAATACCGGTGTTTGTCGCCCGGGTACGAGCGCTATTACGACGGGTCCGGAATCCCGCGGAATCTGGAGAGACGGTCTTTCGCGTCGGGTCTTTGAGTCTGAATACGGATTCGCACGATGTGTTTTGTCAAAATGTAAGAATTGATCTTACCGCATCGGAGTTTAAGGTGCTTGCAGGCCTCTTGAAGTATCGCGGAAAGGTCTTGTCGAGAGGTAAACTGAAGGAAATCATCGAGGGGGAAGGTGTGTCAGTCACCGATCGAGTAGTTGATACCCATGTGTTCGGCCTGCGAAAGAAACTCGGCAGCTGCGCCGACGTTATTGAGACGATTCGCGGGGTCGGGTACCGGATTATGGGCGTCTGATATGCGCCTTTTTCTGAAAAAATTTCTCCTATCGCGTCGTCATGGGCCAAAGTCACAGAGGCCTTTCAAGGAGGGCTTGCCGGCTGAACTCGAGGCGAGAGTTGAGGCGTTAAGAACCGAGCGCGACGAACTTGCCACGGTTATGAGCGCGATTTCAGACGCGGTCCTTGCGATTAACTCGGACGAAACGGTTTTGTTTTATAACACGCGGCTCGTTTCTCTATTCGGAGGTGAAGGGCTGGAGTCTCGAAGTCGGCTGAGGGAGATCTTCAAACAACCGGATGTCCTCGGGGCTT
>MEQK01000149.1 GCA_001770175.1 Bdellovibrionales bacterium RIFOXYD1_FULL_55_31
AACAGACCGCGCAGACCATTGATCGCGAAGTGCGGGACATCGTCGAACGCAATTATCGGCGGGCCAAAGAGATCCTGTCGTCCAAGATGCAGACGCTTCATGATCTCGCAAACGCTCTTTTGGAATTTGAAACGCTGGACGGGGTTGAAGTTGATCGCGTCGTTCAGGGGCTAAAGATCGAAAGAACCAATCCAGAGAATCGTAATACGCCGACGGCAAGTGCGCCGGCGACGGCACCGTCAGGCCAGAAACAAACGGAATCAGGAGGAGGCACACCAGCTCCCGTGCCCGCGTAGTACCGCGCGCGACTGGAAACGCCCGAGAGAGAGAAGAAAGTGGGAGACCTGCTAGTTAATCTTCGCTCGAGTGTACGGTGGATCGATCTGCTCGACGTAGCGATCGTGGCTTTTATCCTCTATCGCATTCTTCTCCTGATCAAAGGGACGAGAGCCATGCAGATGCTGACTGGGCTTGGCATCCTGGGCATCGGTTTCTTTCTTTCATCGTATATTGAGCTCTTCACCACGCATTGGTTGCTTTCCTATTTCTTCGATTACCTGATTCTGATCGTGATCGTGCTATTTCAGGATGACCTTCGAAGGGCACTGACTCATGTGGGCAAAAATCCTTTCTTCGCGGCTTCTTCAGCCGAAGAGGAACGTGAAAACGTCGATGAGATCGCGCGTGCCGCGACTCGCCTGGCAAGGGAGCGCATCGGGGGACTGATCGTCCTTGAACGTGAGACCGGGCTTAAGAACTTTATCGATACCGGGTCGAAGCTGGATTCAAAGGTCAAAGCTGAGCTGCTTTATTCCATTTTCGTCCCGACCTCTCCGATTCACGACGGGGCTGTTATTATTACCAACGGCCGTCTTGCGGCGGCCGGCTGTTTTTTGCCGCTATCGAAGGATCCCAATATCGATAAGCGCTATGGGACGCGTCATCGGGCCGCTCTGGGTTTGACCGAAGACTCGGATGCCATCGTTGTGCTCGTGTCCGAAGAAGCAGGCGAGGCGCATCTTGTGAAGAATGGAAAGATTACCACGAATTTGAGCGAGCACGAAATCCGTCAAAGCCTGGCATCGCTCCTCGATCTTTCAAGAAACCAGGTGAATCTGCCCAGAAAATTGAAGAACTGGCTCCGTTCCGTTCAAATGCGAAGAAGGGGCGAGGAATAGACGGATATGGCACCGAGAGGCTCTTTTTTGGAAAGGTTCTTTGATGCTTTCAGAGCGAATGTCGGAGTGAAACTCGTCTCGCTCGCCATTGCCATTGTGCTTTGGAGCGTGGTTCTCGGCTCGCGTAATGTCGAGGTTACGAAGGAGATTCCCCTTGAGGTGGTTACGCCCGCCGACCTTGTTCCGGCCAACGATATTCCCAGCCATATCGCATTCAGGTTATCGGGTCCGAAGGCGTTCTTGAGGACCATTCTGGATCGCCGTGAAGATCCGATCCGGGTCAATCTGGCGGGGGCGAAACCTGGTCTGGTCACCTATCGCTTCTTCTCCGACAACATCCGGGTTCCGATCGGAGTCAAAGTATTGCAGATTATACCTGCGTCCATCCCGATCCGGATCGAGATGGTGAAGCGTCGAGATGTTCCCGTTCGGGTGGAAATCCGTGGAGCCCCGCCTGAAGGGTATCGCTTGGTTAAAACCGAGGTTAAGCCTGAGGTAGTACGGATCAAAGGCCCCGAATCACGGGTGGACGGTATCACTGAGCTTCGAACGATGCCTGTGGATGTTTCGAACCTGAAGCAGACCCTCGATCGCGAGGTTGCAATCGATCTCTCGCGACATAATGTCCAGCTGGATGGGCCACTGCCTCGGGTTCTTGTGGAAATCGAACCCATTTCTGCAAATTTCCGCATCAAGAACGTGGACATCCGCGTCCTCTCTCCATATAAAGTACGTGTTGAAGAAAAGGGTGTTACGGTCCTGGTCCGGGCCGATCTGAAGGATCTCAAACTGTTGGACCGGAGTAATGTTTACGCTGTCGTGGATCTCACCGGGAAGCCGAAAGGAAAGTACACTGTCGTTCCCAAGGTGACACTCCCCGGTGGGGTCGGGTTGGTGAAAATCATTCCGGATCACGTCAAGGTAACCCTGTATTGACGCGTGATGGCCGCGACATTTAGGACGGACTTCGATCGCCGAGCGGGAGCTCGCCAGGCGGGCTTTCTTTTAAAGAAGGTACTCGGTCGAGAGTTGGAATTTAAGGAGAGTCTTCATGTCTCAGAAACCTCAGAAGCTGTTTGGAACGGATGGTATTCGCGGCGTCGCGAATGAATTTCCGATGACCGGTGAAATCGCGATGGCGGTCGGTCGGGCCGTCGGCCACGTTCTGAGGAGCCAGGCCGTGCCGCTCGTGAAGAGTTCCGTCCCGGTCGGACTGAAGCCACTGGAATCCAATCGCCCGGTGAGGCGGGCAAAAATCGTCGTCGGCAAAGATACCCGGCTTTCAGGCTACATGCTGGAACAGGCGATTGCTTCCGGAATTTGCTCGATGGGCGCGGACGTGATTTTGATTGGTCCGCTCTCGACTCCGGGGGTGGCCTTTGTCACGCAAAGCATGCGGGCGGACGCGGGCGTCATGATTTCCGCTTCGCACAATCCGTATTACGACAACGGAATCAAAATTTTTTCAGCTGATGGGTACAAGCTTCCTGACGAGCTGGAGGCGGAAATCGAGAGGCTCGTGTTTTCCAAGGAGATCGACCGCTTCAGGCCCACGGCGGACATGGTCGGCAAAGCCTACCGAATTGATGACGTCCACGGGCGTTATCTCGTATTCTTGAAAAGCCTCTTCCCCAAGGATCTTGACCTTCTTGGCGTCCGGATCGCCCTCGATTGCGCGAATGGTGCAGCATACAAAGTCGCGCCCCTCGTCTTCGAGGAGCTCGGCGCGGAGGTGATCAAAAAGGGGGTTTCTCCGAACGGCCTGAACATCAACGACAAATGCGGCGCGCTTCACCCCGAACTCGTCGCGAGCGCGGCGGTCGAGTACCGGGCCGACATCGGGATTTCACTCGATGGGGATGGCGATCGGTGCATTCTTTCCGATGAAAACGGCGAAATCGTGGATGGAGATCAGATTATCGGGCTTTGCGCGCTTCAGATGGCCGAGGAGGGAATTCTGCGGCGAAACACCGTCGTAACGACTCCGATGTCCAACATTGGTTTGGAGTTGAGCCTCAGGGAGCGCGGCATTTCGATGGTTCGCGCCCAGGTGGGGGATCGCTATGTCGTCGATGCCATGAGAAAGAACGGTTATTGTCTCGGGGGCGAGCAGTCCGGACATGTCGTATTCCTGGATCAGTCGACGACCGGTGACGGCATTGTTGCCGCACTGAAGGTCCTCGAAGCGATGAGGCGGACGGGGAAGAAACTTTCGGAGCTGAAGAAATCCATCAAGCTCTTCCCGCAAGTTCGGGAGGACGTTCGGGTTTCTCGCCGTGAACCCTTCGAGAACCAACCCGAAATCGCCCATGCGATCTCCGTGGGCGAGAGCAAGCTGAATCAGCGAGGGCGAGTTTTCGTCCGATACTCCGGGACTGAACCGCTTGCGCGGGTGATGGTCGAAGGAGAGGATTTGCCACAGGTACAGGAGATCGCTCGCAATATCGCGACGAGTATTCAACGGGTTTTGGGATAAACTATGAACACGGAGAAACCCAACCAGCTGCAAACGAAGCCGGACAGTTTGGCTACATTGGGCGTGAATATCGATCACGTTGCGACCTTGAGGCAGCTCAGGGGAACTCCGTACCCTGACATTCTTGAAGCCGCACGGCTCGTCGAAGCGGCGGGCGCTCATCAGATCACGGTTCATCTCCGGGAAGATCGTCGTCACATCCGGGACGAAGACGTCAAACGGCTTCGGGCCGAGCTTCGTGTTCCGCTCAACCTCGAGATGGCGGTGACGGACGAGATCGTCCGGATCGCCGTTAGGACCGGGCCGGATTGGGCGTGCCTCGTTCCCGAAAAACGTCGCGAAGTCACGACTGAAGGTGGCCTTGATCTTCTGAAAAACAAAAAACGTGTGGGCCATGCGATCGAAAGGCTGAAGAAAGCCCGAATCAAGGTGAGCTGTTTCATCGAGCCGAGCGCGGAATCAGTCCGCGCCAGCAAATCGTTCGGCGCGGATGCGGTCGAATTTCACACCGGGAGATACTGTCTCGCCGCGCAAGGCGCCTTCGGTGCCCGTTCGGCCGCGACGACGAAGTCGGAGCTCGAACGCCTGCGCAAAGCAGCTCTTTTGGCCAGGAAACTCGGCCTGCGCGTTCACGCGGGCCATGGTTTTGATTATGAGAACGTACGGCCCGTGGCCGCGCTCGAAGTTCCTGACGCCCCGGGCGCCGAGCCAGGCCATCTCCCGTTGATTGAGGAATATAATATCGGGCACTCGATTATCTGCCGCGCCGTTCTTGTGGGGATGGAAAGAGCGGTACGGGAAATGTTGTCGTCCATCTGGGCCCCCTGAGGCTCGAAAAGAGGCTAATTATGTTGATCCCAGCGCCCCTGAGAATCTGCAGTGCGAGTGAAATGAAGGAACTCGACGAGGTCGCCGATCGTGATTACGGGCTCGATGCGAGCATTTTGATGGAGAATGCCGGACGAGCCGCGGCGCAGGCGATTATTGATCGCTTTCCCAATGCCGGAAAGCTCTCCGAGATCCTGGTCTTTGCCGGAACCGGGAATAACGCCGGCGATGCTTTTGTCGTCGCCAGAAGGCTCCTCTGCTTTGAAAGGCGGGTCAGGATATTTCACCTCGAGAATGAAGCGGGTTACAAGGGTGCTTCACTCAAAAATTTTCAGATTCTGAAGAAGATGCGCGCGAAAATGACTTATCTCGAAGCCTCTTCGGATTTGGAGGCTTTTTTCAGCAGCTCGCCGGGGCCTTTCACCATCATCGACGGAATTCTCGGAACTGGGCTCCGAGGGAATCTGGAAGGAATTTTTTACGATGTGGTCGAAATGATTAATGCCCTGAAGTGCCACGAAGTCGTTTCACTTGATATCCCGAGCGGGGTGAGCGGTGACACGGGGGCGATCAAGGGGACCTCGATCATGGCGACGATGACGGTGTCATTTGGGTTCCCGAAGCTCGGACATTTTCTGCCGCCGGGAGCGCCTCGACGAGGGGAACTCGTGAATCTCGATATATCGCTGCCGCCGCGATTCAGAAAAGAAGGCGATAAGTTTCTGCTCACGAAAGGGCCGATGGCGGCACTCCTCACGGAGCGCGATCGCTATGGGCACAAGAACTCGTTCGGTCACACGCTGCTCGTGGGCGGGAGCCCCGGCCGTATCGGCGCGATTACGATGGCCTCGCGGGCTTGCCACAAAATGGGAACAGGGCTGGTTACGGTCGCGACCTGGGCGGATTGTTTTGACACGTTGATCGGGAAGATTCCGGACGAAACCATGGCCGTCAGTCTTGAATTGAACGGATCCCAGAATGATGCTTATAAGCGCAATTTGCCGACCTATTCGTCGGTCGTGATCGGTCCTGGTCTGGGCCAAAGGCCCGAAGCCAAGTTTCTTGTCGAAGGTCTTCTGACGCATTACGAGGGACCGGTTCTGATGGATGCCGACGCGCTGAACGTGATTTCGACGCATCACATGCACGACCTCCTGATCAAGCGCCGCAACCCCGTTGTGCTCACCCCTCATCCGGGTGAGATGTCCCGACTGCTTGGGATGTCGGTCGAGGCCATTCGGAGCGATCCGGCCAAAGCCGTTCGCGATGCGGTGGCGATGACCCATGCGATCGTCGTTTTGAAAGGAGCCGCGAGTTTGATCGGTTCCGCGGACAATGTGCTTTACCTCAATCATTACCCGAATGACGGAATGGCAACTGCGGGAAGCGGTGACGTCCTCGCCGGAATGATCGGAGGACTGATCGGCCAACGCATGGATCCGTTTCAGGGAACGCTTCTTGGAGTTTACCTGCACAGTTTTGCAGGGGACTTCGCGGCAAAACAGTTCGGTCATCGCAGTATGACCGCGCCTGACATTATTGAGAATATCGGAAATGCCTTCAAAGAAATCAAAACAGTCCCCGAACCCACTTCGCCCGTTGAAGGTCGTGCGCGGCTGCTCTGAGGCGGTTCTCGTCTCGACTGCCGCGGAACTAGCCCGCGAATTCAAACTCGGTGATCGCGTTCTCCTGGAAGGACCGATGGGTTCGGGCAAGACCACGTTTGCCCGCGCTTTACTTTTGAGTCTCGGAATCAGGCAGCCGCCCGAAGGCAGTCCCTCGTTCGCGATTGCGCATGAGTACGACGCGCCTGTCGGAGGCGTCGTTCACATTGATTTCTACAGGATCAGATCCGAAGCCGAAATCGACGATGCAGGAATTCCGTCCTACTATTGGGAGAGGGAGCTTCTTGTGATTTCCGAGTGGCTGTCGCTGTGGCCTGAGTTTGAAGCTCAGGTCAGGAAGTCGGGACGCCTTTGGCAAGTCCGGCTGGAGTTTTCGACGACGGGAGCAGCGGATCAGCGGGATCTCGAAATCGCGTTTCAGGAAGATTCGCTTTAGGCGCTTCAGGCGGTTCAGGACATTTGCACCGAAGCGGTCAGATGCGGCAAGGCGAGCGAAAGAACGGGGATCAGGCTCTTCTTTGAAACTACCGCGAGAATGCCGCGGCAGACATGCGAAGGGCCGATTCGCACCAAAAGAAGCCATTCGTCTTGTGTGATTCCGAAAGCGGCGCGCGCGATGTTCCGGTTACTTTTCATATCGGTCGTAGTGCCGGGCGGAGCGTATTCGATATATCCGACTTTGATGAACTGATTCCACATCTCGACGGCCACGGTCGGATCCCACTTCATCCCTGTCCAGATTTCTTTCTTTTTTTGCGGCAAAACGGCTGCAGATGCTTTGAAATGCGGAACTGTCGATCCCGTTCCGGAAGGAGCAATGGATAGAAACAGCGCGTTCATTGCTCCTCGATCGAGGAGAATGGAAAGACCTTTTCCAAGAGGATCGGGGCCTTGCTTCAATTCATTCGGCTGCCAAATGATAAGTTTTTGCACGGGCGCGCGTCGCTTTGCGTGGCGAGCGATCGGGCGGGATCCGGAAGGTTGTTCATCGCGAAATAGGGGCGGAGGCGGAGAGTGTTCCTGTCCAATAGGCGCGGTTTGATCCTGCGGCACTGTCTGCTCCGTTGCTGTTTGTCCTGTTGCCGTGCAGTCAGCTGACGTATGAGTTTGTGTTTGCGTTTGAGTGCCCGGAGAGCCTTCGGCAGGAGGGAGTTCGAGTTTCAGAGCGGATTGCTCGGGAGCAGGCAGGGAAGTAGTCGTAGTTTCAAGCCTTTTTCGATTAAGCAGCTTGGTAATGGACGGCATGGTTGCGACTTCAACTGCCGCAACGTCCACCGTGAACGTCGGCTGTTCCTGATTTCCAGATTTATCGCTCGGTCGCTTTTTGTCGCTCATTCTTTTTTCTTTTTAATATATCAGGATTCCTGGAGAGCCTTTCTCTTTACTTTTCGACTATCTCAGGTAAAACTCCAGAAGTTTTCAAAAAAGAACGACCAAATGTCTTGGGAATAGTAGTTGACGTATACGATATGGCATGATACGCCCTATCTAAGCATTAGACATGTATCCAGGAATTGGACACATGAGAGGGGAAGGGAGATAAGAAGATGCGTTTA
>MEQK01000150.1 GCA_001770175.1 Bdellovibrionales bacterium RIFOXYD1_FULL_55_31
GAAACCTGTTACAATCTTGAGAACTGCTTTACGGGAACCCTGGCCATGGCAGGCTTGGGGGCTCGCGAACCTGGATCGCCGATGCGCTTGCTCATGGAGGACCCGAATGCGCAGAACCCTTTTCGCTCTTATCATTTCCAATTTAATCGTTTCGTTCTCGATGACCGTCGCACAAGCGGGAATTACGATTCCAAAGCCGGTCAAAGAATGGACTTTTCTCGTCTTTATCAACGGCAATAACAATCTGGATAACTATGGCGCGATGAATATCAACCAGATGGAACAGGTCGGTTCCACGGATGACATCAACGTCGTGGTTCAGTGGGCAAGTCTTAACACCAAAAAAACCCAACGCCTCTACATCGAAAAAGACAACTCACCATCGGTAACTTCACCGGTTGTCGCCGATCTCGGAACCGTGGACATGGGCGACTGGCGAAATCTGGTCGAATTCATTCAGTGGTCCGCCGCACGGTATCCCGCGAAACGCTATTTCATCACGGTTTGGAACCACGGAAACGGCTGGCACGGAACTCAGCAATTTAAACCGACCGAAATCAGCTACGACGACATTTCGGGCAACGTGATCACGACAAAGCAATTGGGCGAGGCCATGGCGGAAGCGTCCAAAATCATCGGTCACAAAGTCGATCTGTACGCGAGCGACGCCTGCCTGATGGCGATGCTCGAGATCGCCGACGAAATGGCTCCTTACGTTGATATCTTCGCCGGTTCCGAGGACTCGGAGCCAGGTGCGGGCTGGCCTTATCAGGCGATTCTAAAGAAATGGAGCGAGAATCCTGCCATCGGACCTGCCGAAGTCGCGAAAATCGTGACAACTCAGTACGTCCTCTCCTACTCCGGGGGCTCCAACGGCAGATATGATGTCACCTTTTCAGCTTTCGATCTGAACAAGATTCAGGGCCTGAATAGCGCAATCGCGGCTTTAGGAACCAACCTCAAGACACTCGACAAACCATCGCGCGGCAAAGTCGTCTCGGCAGCTTCGAAATCCCTTTACTTCGCTTATTCGGATTACATCGATCTCGGTGATTATTTGAACTTGATTGAAAAACAGCAGATCGAGGGCGTAAGCGCGGAGGCCCTGGCCGGGGTCAGAACAGCCATGAAAGACATGGTCGTAATCAATCAGGCGACGGGGCGGTTTTCACGCGCACAGGGTGTTTCGATTTGGGCGCCGAGCCGGCGTTCCACTCACGAGAAGTACAGTTCTGTTTACAAGACGCTTCAATTCCAGTCGCATTCGGATTGGAACTCAACCCTTGAGTACCTGCTCCAGGACCAGACCTATTAGGCCAGATTCGTTTGTTAACGAATCGTGAAGCCAAAATATCAGGGCGGGATCACATTTAAGGGTTGATCCACGCGCATAATTGGCGAAATATAGCCCTGTCAAACACATCAGCGCGTATGCGCACCATGTTCTAGGAGGAACGATGAAAGGCATTCTCGTACTTGCATTTTTGGCGATTCCATCACTGGCTTTTGCGAAAGCAAGCGATGTGAAAATTCTGAAAGACGCGACCGGCGACAGCACCGTTTCGTGCAAAACCTGCCATCCGGCCGGCAAGAACAAGGAACTCACGGAGTTCGGCAAGAAATACCAGAAAGTCAGAGACGAAAAGGGCGACCTTTCGAAACTGAAGTAAGATCCTGATCAAAGCTCAAAAAAAAAGCGCTGACCCGCATCGGGTCGGCGCTTTTTTTTTGAGCTTTCGTTTCAGACACGACAGAATAGCTTTATGCAAAAGAACTCCGCTCCTGTTAACTTGATCGTACTCTCAACCGCGTTTGCGTTCATGACGCTGCTTCCGATTGCCGCCCAAGCGGAGTCAAGCGTTTCGCGCCCGGCAATTCGCGACACGCAGCAGGAACCTCCGGTTGCGCAGAGTCCTGAAGAAACCGAGACACGCCTGACGAAAAACTGGGGAGGGGCACGCACCCGCCTTTCCGAAAAAGGCATCGATCTCGCCTTGATTTCGAAATGGGAGCTGAACTCGGTGCTTTCGGGCGGCACAAATCCGGGAACGGTGAACCTCGGGAACATCGACCTTCGTGTCAGCCTTGATATGGCCAAGCTGGCGAACTGGAATGGCGCAAGCTTCTTCTTCTACGGGCTCGGTAATTACGGAGGCGATCCGACCAAGAACATCGGTGATGAACAAGGCACCAGCAATATCGAGACGCCCGCAAATACGGCAAAGCTCTATGAGGCCTGGTTCCAGCAAATCGCGTTTGATGAGAAAGCCTCGTTTCTCATCGGCCTTCACGATCTCAACAGTGAGTTTTACGTGACGGACAGTTCCACATTATTTTTTAACAGCAGCTTTGGAGTGGGACGGGAATTATCGCAGACCGGACTCAATGGTCCTTCCATTTTTCCAACGACCGCTCCCGCAATTCGCGTCAGAACGGAGCCAAGCAAGTCAGCCTATTTCCAGGCAGCGATTTTTAACGCGGTTTCGGGAGATCCGTCCAATCCATACGGCACTCACATCAGACTCAAGGCTTCGGATGGCGTACTCCTGATCAACGAGATGGCCTATCTGCGAGGGAGGGAATCTTCCTCGAAGGAGCTTCCCGCAAAGTACGCTTTCGGGCTTTGGACCTATACGGAACCGACCCCGGGAGAGACTTTCGTTAATCATGGCGCATACCTCCTGGCCGACCAGAACATCAGCGAAGACCTGAGCGTATTCCTGAGATACGGGGTCGCTGATTCGCGTCTGAACCGGTTCAGCTCCAATCTGGGACTCGGGACGGTTTACGCGGGCCTGATCCCCGGCCGGCCGCATGACCGCTTCGGAATTGCGTGGACTCGCGTTAACCTCGCGGGCGAGTATCGCGACGAACAAACCGCGGCTGAATTGCCGACAAAAGCCTCTGAAGACACCCTCGAAGCGAATTACCGGTTCGAGGCCCTTCCCGGTGTCGCGATTCAACCGGACTTCCAATACGTGATTGCGCCATCCGGAGACCCGCTCATTCCCAATGCCTCGATCGTCGCGGTGCGGCTTGAACTCTCATTTTAATTTGCTCAGGTCCTGTCCTGTCGTAGGGTGTTAGCAACGGAGGCCTTATGAAGATCGATTCGCGAATCACCCAACTGGCGCATAACCTGCTCAACTACAGCATTGAACTCAAGAAGAATGAAACCGTGTACCTCGACCTTGTCGGCAGGGACACGAAAGAGCTCGGCTGTGAGCTGATCCGGATCGCGACGGAAATGGGCGCGATTCCCTTCTGGAATGACTTCGACGAAAGTTTTCAAAAACCGTTCTTCAGCAGGGCCAGCGAAGAGCAGAATCGGCTTTTCGCCGACTTCCACAAAGGGATCATGGAAAAAGTGCACGCCTACATCGGCGTCCGCGGCTCAACGAATCCTTACGACCTCGGCGATCTCTCGTCCGAGCAGAAAAGTCTCAAACAAAACTACTTTTTTAATGAAGTTCACAGCAAAACGAGGCTGAAAAAGCGCTGGTGCGTGCTCCGGTATCCGAATCCCGCGATGGCGATTCTCGCGAAAAAGAGCGGCGAAGCCTTCGAGGACTTTTATTTCAAGGTTTGTAACCTGGATTACGCGAAAATGTCGCGCGCGATGGACCCGCTCGTTGAGCTCATGCGCAAGACGGATCGGGTCAGACTTGTATCTCCCGGCACGGACATCGAGTTCTCAATCAAAAACATTCCGGTCATCAAATGCGACGGAAAGATGAATATTCCCGACGGCGAAATATTCACCGCGCCGGTCAAGGACTCGATGAACGGGACAATCGCTTATAATACGACCTCACTGCACCAGGGAACGCTCTTCAGCAATATCACCCTCAAGGTCGAAAACGGCCGGATTACCGAGTACTCGAGCCCGCAGCACCAGGCCGAACTCGAGCAGATCTTTAATCTTGACGCCGGCGCCAGATATTTCGGCGAGTTCGCGATAGGATTGAACCCCTATATCAATCACCCCCTGAACGACACGCTCTTCGACGAGAAAATCGCGGGCTCCATTCACCTCACCCCGGGCGCGAGCTACGACGATGCCTCAAACGGAAATCATTCGTCCCTTCATTGGGATCTCGTCCTGATTCAGACGCCTGAATACGGCGGCGGGGAACTCTATTTCGACGGCAAGTTGGTTCGCAGGGACGGCAAATTCGTGATTGACTCACTTTCCGCCCTTGACTCGTTACGATGAACGGACGGGCTGACGCAAGCGATCGCAAAAAGGTCGTCATTGCCGGGGCGAGCGGATTTATCGGCCAGCACCTCGGTCGAGCACTGAACGACCACTATGACGTGATCGGACTGAGCCGGGTCTCGAAACCGGCCGGAACATCGGGTATAAAAGAATGGCGGACCTGCGACCTTCTCTCCCTGGTAGACACAGAAGCAGCGCTCGACGGAGCCGACTTCGCGTACTTCCTCGTTCATTCAATGATGCCAAGCACGCGGCTCAGTCAGGGAGATTTTTGGGATTTCGACCTGATCGCGGCTGATAATTTTGCTCGCGCGGCCCGTGAAAAAGGAATAAGGCAAATCATTTATCTCGGCGGCCTTGTCCCAAGCAGTCCGACCCTGTCCCACCATCTTCGGAGCCGATTCGAAGTTGAGCAGGCTCTCCGATCCCATTCGGTTCCCCTGACCACTCTTCGTGCCGGCCTCGTCATCGGTCCCGAGGGCTCATCATTCCAGACGATTTTCCGGTTAGTCGAACGGCTTCCCATTCTTTGTTGCCCATCCTGGGGCGACACGGTAACGCATCCCATCGCGCTTTCGGACATCGTCCAGCTCCTCAAGTTCTGCCTTGAAAACGAAAGAACCTATAACGGCACCTTCGACGTGGGCGGGCCCGAGTTGATGTCCTATCGGAGCATGCTTCAGTCCATTTCACGGTGTATGGGATTAAAAAAGCCCGTCGTTCACGTTCCCATCAATCACACCCGCTTGATCCAACGTTTCGTGACCCTCGTCACGGGGGCTCCTCGAGAACTCGTCGAGCCATTGATAGAAAGCCTGAAATACCCAATGCTCGCGCGCGATCGGCGGCTCCAAGAGATGGCCAATCTTCCGGGCATGGGGTTCGACGAGTCGGTCTGTCTCGCCAAACAAGTGCTTCAATCACAAGGTCCCGCCGATCCACTCGCCTATCAGACGGGCAAAGGTCGGACCGTCAGCTCTTTTACCGTCAGGTCAGTTCAGCGATTCCCGGTTCCTGCCGGCAAAAATGCTGAATGGATTGCGCGTGAGTATCTCACCTGGTTGCCGAAATGGATGAACATCCTTCTTGCGATCGAGGAATGTGAAAATGAAGTATTTCGAATATCGTTTCGACCCGTTCACCGTTTACCTCTGCTCATTCTTCAACGCTCCCCGAACCGAAGCTGGCCCGATCGACAGCTGTTCTATGTCAAAGGCGGGCTGCTTTCAAAAACGGAGGGACGAGGACGGCTCGAATTCAGGAAAGTCCTGGATGGAGAAGCGGTTCTGGCCGCGATCCACGATTACCGCCCGGCCTTGGCGTGGCCCATTTACAAATTCAGCCAGGCCAAGTTGCACCTGGTCATTATGCGGTCGTTCAAGCGGCACCTCGAGAAGGTTGCGCGAAAGAAAGAAAAGTCGGCGGTTTAGGCGGGCTTCTCCCCGGCTCGACGATTGCTCCCGAGGAAGTCCATGGAAATGCGAAACGGCATCCGAAGAATCTCTGATACAATCTGGGAAATCCCGCAAACCTACAAACCGGGCATGCGTGTTCCTGCCCGGATCATCGCGACCGAAGAGCTCTTTCAGGCCATGGACGCCGCCGTTTTCGACCAGCTCAGTAATGTTGCGACGTTGCCCGGAATCGTGGATTTCGCTTACTGCATGCCCGACGGGCATTCCGGCTATGGATTTCCGATCGGGGGAGTCGCGGCAACCGATCCGCGTTCGGGCGTGATTTCTCCCGGGGGAATCGGCTTTGACATCAACTGCGGAGTGCGGCTGATTCGAACGAATCTGACCGAAGAAGAGGTGCGCCCCCGGCTGAACGCTCTTGTCGAACGCCTTTTCGAGCGCGTTCCAACCGGTGTGGGAAGTTCCGGATTCCTGAAACCTACGACCGATGAATTCAGGGAAATCGTCGAATCCGGTTCGAGATGGTGTGAAAAGCGGGGATTTGCCTCTTCCGAAGATCTGGAGTTAACCGAGGACAATGGCTGCAGCCCGGGCGCAAAGAGCGAGCATGTCAGCCAGGCCGCGATCGACCGGGGAATCCGACAGATCGGCACCTTGGGATCAGGAAATCACTATCTGGAAATCCAGGTTGTGAAGGAAGAGAATATCATTCACCCCGCTTTGGCGAAGCAGTTCGGACTTTCGGCTGGCCAGGTGGTGATCATGTTTCACTGCGGAAGCCGGGGCTTCGGCCATCAGATCGCCAGTGATTATCTGAAACTCTTCCTCAGGGTGATGGAAAGCAAATACAACCTGAGCATGCCCGACCGCGAGCTTGCCTGTGCTCCTTTTGAATCACCCGAAGGACAAGCCTATTTTTCAGCCATGAAATGCGCGATTAACATGTCCTTCGCGAACCGGCAGGTCATTCTTCATCGCGTGCGGGAGGCCTTCAGTGAGACCTTTCACCGCGATCCAGCGGAATTGGGCCTGAATATGATCTATGATGTTTCACACAATACGGCGAAGCTTGAGGAACACGAAGCGGGTGGCGTTCGGCGCCGGCTTCTCGTTCACCGAAAAGGAGCGACCCGGGCCTTCGGTCCCGGAATGGAAGGCGTGCCGGGGCGGTACCGTGAGACGGGGCAGCCGGTCCTCATAGGCGGCAGCATGGAATCCGCCTCCTACCTCCTCGTGGGGAGCCGCGAAGGGCGAAGCTGCTTTTTCAGCACGGCGCACGGGAGCGGACGTGTGATGAGCCGCCACAAAGCGAAACAGCAATTCAACGGCAGAAGCGTCGCGCAAGAAATGAAGAAACGCGGAATTTTCGTGAAAACGGCGTCCTTCCCGGCCTTGGCCGAAGAAGCTGGGGCCGCCTACAAAAACATCGATCAGGTGATTGCGGCGACAGCTGCCGCCGGCCTGAGCATTCCGGTCGTTAAATTCATTCCAATCGGGAACGTGAAAGGATAAACGCCTTGCCTTATCGATACCTTGAGGGAATTACCACCGCCGACGTCGCGTTTGAAGCGAGTGGCGTCACGCTGGAGGAAGTTTTCCGGGCTAGCGCCGATGCGGTCCTTCAAGTCATGCTTTCGAATCCCGACGCCCTCCACCCGCAAGTACGGAAAACAATTGTTATCAAACTTGAGACGGTGGACACGGTATCTCGTCCGATCGAGACCGCTCAATGTCTGCTGCATGACTTTCTCGAAAAGCTTCTCTATTTCAAAGACGCGGAGAATCTCTTATTACGCGCTTCTGAAATCAAGTTTCGCCAAGACA
>MEQK01000151.1 GCA_001770175.1 Bdellovibrionales bacterium RIFOXYD1_FULL_55_31
TTCAGATCTCGATGAACTACCATTACGATTTGGCATTTTTGCCGTTTTTACTCTGGGCAGCTCTTCTCGGACTCCGCAAGGCGAGCACTCTCCAGGTAAGGGGAGTCCCCGCTCTCATTGTGGGAATCGCCTTGGCGATCGGCTTCTCGGGTCGCTGGCCGATGTTCCACGTTTTCAGCAATTTCCCGAGTTCACAGGCGATCGCCGACATCCGGTACATCGAAAAACTGCCCTGCACCCCGTCCGAGTCACTCGCCGCGAGCCCCCTCGTTTTGGGACTTGCGTCGCATTGCCCGGAGATCCGCTCCTTGGGATTTCCCGAAAAATGCGATGATCCGTGGCGCCTTTTCCAGTCGATGACCCGGGACACGTCCCGGCTCGAGGGCCAATCGGCTCTGAACGCACGGCTGGTCCTGCTCGACCGCGATCAGCCGTGTCAATCCGACTTTGAAAAGGCGCTTCTCTCGAGAAACGCCCTTACCCGCTCAGAGAGCCCGTCGAAGCGCTGGGTTCTCGTGGAACGGAGCCTGCCATGAAGTCAGGATTCACGGCTTTCGCCATCGCGGTACTTCCCGGACTTCTCGGGTTCACGCTCTATTCCCCCTCCCGAACGCCGGATATCGACTTTGCCTGGAGTTCGGTTCTCGGCTCCTTCCTCGTCTTTCTCTTCTGGGCTATCGGCTGCCTCGGCTGGGGCCGCCTTTGGGGTTCCCTCCTGAAATGGCCCGAACATTCCCGCGCGTCACAAGCGGCGGGCTGGGTCGCGCTCGGATCGGTTTGGGGCTCGGCTTCGATCTATGTGATCGCGGTGACTTTGGGAATGGGCGCTCAACTCAAGCCCCTCGCGATTGTCTGGGTGCTCGTCGGAATCGTTCTTCTCTGCTTTTTGCGCGGGCAAAACCAGATCTCTTCGGCCGCGGTCGTTGAAGCTCCCGAGACCCGGAGTGAAAAATGGCTGTTCCGCTTTCTCGCCCTCATGATCGGATTGACGCTCCTCGCGCACATCATCCAATCCGCGCAAATCCATTCTCACGGAGATCCTTACATCTGCTATCTGACCGGACCGCGTCACTGGTTCGATAACGGAACGCTCGGGTCATTGCGCGAGAACTATACCTTCTTCTACGCGGCATCCTGGGAAGCTCTTTACCAATGGGGCAACCTGCTCCTTGCAAAGGGCCCAGGATCAGCGCTTGATTCTACCCAGAGATTCGCGCAGTGGATCACCTCGTTCATGGCCTATGGGGGGCTGCTCGTAACGGTCTACGCTCTCACTTTTGATCCCGGACGAAAGTTCGGCCGCGCACTGGCTTTGATGGCGGCGCTCGCCGCGACTTCCGTTCCGGTACTCCGTGGCTACGGCAATCTCGCCAAAAACGATCTCGGCGCCTCGTTTTGGCTGATTGCGGCGCTCCTGCCGCTCTTTCAAGACCCGAAGATCTCGCCCATGCGCAGTTTTCTTTCGACGGGACTGCTCATGGGCGCGGGACTGATGGCTAAAATCCCCTATGTCATCTTCGTCGCCGGCCAGGGTGCCGCCTGGATCATCCGGTACCTACGGCGTGGATTCCGGGGCATGGCCAGGCCTGCCGCCTTCATTCTCCTGGGGATGCTTTGCGGGGTTTCCTGGATCGCTCTGCGAAATATCTACTACACGGGAAACCCGTTCTTCCCGTTCCTGCAGAATGTTTTCGGAACCACTGTTCCGATCTCCTACATTCATCAGCAGAGCCTCTCTGGAATCGATGCCGCCCAAGTGCACTTGAACGCCCGAAGCCTCCGGCTGTACTTCGGGGAATTACTCTCATCATGGTGGCCTCTGCCTCTCTCACTGCTCGGGTTTGCGCTCCCGTTGCGCCTATTCTCAAAAACACAGCCGCTTTTGTTTTTCACTCTGGGCGGCTGGATTTCCGCGGTGCTTTTCACCTTCAAATTCCGTCAGGTAACGGAGATCCGGTATCAAGGACCGACTCTCATTTTGCTCGCGGCCTCCGGCATCGTGGCACTCTCCGGTCTGATATTGAAGTCGCGCAAGCCTCTTCTGGTTTCAGCCATGCACTGGGTAGCCGGCATAGCCCTCGTTCTCACCTCTGATCTTCCGCTCTTCACGTTTCTGCAGCTCAACCCGCAAAGGTTCCCGCCCACGCCGCTCGCGACTCTCGGCTTGACGGGCGGCAAGGCAAAGCAGTGGATCAGGACCCACTCGAACCGCGAAAATCGCACGATCGCCTTGGGCGATAACGAGATTTATTACGGTGCTTATCTCGGGCTTGTCGAGTACAGCTACGACGCCGCGCTTGTCGAAAAACTCGGTCAGATCGGCCAGATCGATCAGGCACTTTCATATCTCGTTCAAACTCGCCGCCGGTATCTCTACGACTGGCGTCCTTACAACACTTATGCGACCGGGGTGATACCGGAGATTCTCAAGTTTTCGGAACGCTGCAAGGGTTGCACGCCGTACGAGGATGCCGAGTCCCGGGTTATTGATCTCGAGTGCCTGAAAAGCCGCCTTGAACACGCGTCGGAACATTCCGAATGTCGTAGTTGAGAAACGAAAGCACGAGCTGGAACCCCAACAAGACCGGCAGAGTCGCTACCATCACTGTTCCGGTGGGCGCGAGCGCGCCCAGCACTGAATAATAGTGCCAGTAGTACGCGCCATAGCCGAGCCCGAAGACGAACAATCCCGTCCCGAAAACCAGCTCCAAAGAAGCAATCGAGAAATCCCTGAGAAAATAGGAATAGAAGATCCTCTTGAAAAAGCAGCGGACATGTTTCAGGGCGAAGTCGAAGAGAATGCGGCTGATCCGCAGATTCGAAATCTCGTCACCATAGACCGCTTCCATCGGTACATCGACAACGACCGCACGCGCGATATTCAGCCGGAAGAGCAGATCGGTCTCAAAAAAATAACGATCATCGATCTTGTCGAGGGGCAAGCGCGCGAGCACCGCCGGCCGAATGGCAACGAAGCCGTTCGTCGGGTCCATGATATTCCAGTACCCCGTCGAAAGCTTGCTGAGAAAACTGAGGACACTGTTACCGATCAAACGGATCATCGGCATTCGCTCAAGGAACCGGATTTCGAAAAAACGATTGCCTTTCGCGTAATCCGCCGTCCCATTCAACACGGGTGCGATCAGGTCGGGGATCAATCCCGGGTCCATTTGCCCGTCACCGTCGCACTTGACGATGATGTCCGCGCCCTCCGCGAGCGCCTTCCGGAACCCGGCTTTTGTCGCCCCACCGACACCTCTGTTCTTATCGATAAACAGGACTTCGACTCGAGGGTCACCCAAGCTTTGCGCGGCCCTACCGCTTCCTTCGGGGCACGCGTCGTCCACGACATAGACCCTCGAAACCGCGGTCCAGGGCACTTTCGAAAGGACCTCCACGATTTTTTGAGAGACATGAAACGCGGGAATAACGACAGCGACCTTGGGTCTCATAGCCGGAAGATACGCATCCTCGCGGCCGGCCGCAAGGGAGATATGGCGATTGCCACTCCCTGGCTTCCGGGCTAAATATTGACCGTGATCACTCTCGCGATTCCGTTTTACAGCAACCGTCCTATGCTCGAAGCCTGCCTTCGCAGCGTACTCCGGCAGACCCGCACGGATTGGAAGCTTCTTTTGATAGATGATTCTGGAAAATTGGAGGGGGCGATTGGCAGGGCCAGCGAGACTGACCCGCGCAGCGAGGGACTGGCCGACTGGATCCGATCCCGCTTTCCCGATCTCGATAACCGGATCAAGTACATCGCTCATCGCGAGAACCTCGGAATGGCCGCCACGTGGAATGACTGCCTTGAACTCGCCGAAACCGACTGGGTTACCATCCTCCATTCGGATGACGAGCTTCTTCCCAATTACGTCGACGCCATGGCGCGGGGGATCGGCCGATTCCCAGAAGCCGCCGCCCTGTTCTGTCAGACCAGGATCATTGATGAGGACGGAAATGAAACCTTCTCTTTCGCGGACTGGTATAAAGGACTCATCCGCCCCGGAAAGCTTTTGCTGGCAAGCGAGTCCGGGCTTTCGCGTTTATTGAAAGGCAACTTCATCATGTGCCCGACGCTTTGCTACAACAAAAGGATCATCGGGCAGGAACGCTTTGACACGAAATGGCGGATGGTTCTTGATCTTGATTTCACGACCCGACTTCTCCTCTCCGAAAAATGGCTGGCCGGCTTGAGTGACGTCGCGTACGCGTATCGCCGCCACCTGGCGAGCGCAACCAGCCGGTACAACGAAAACCTGCTTCGGTTCGATGAAGAAATCGCGTTTTACGACCACATCGCCGAGACCGCGGGAGCGCGGGGCTGGAAGGCCGCGCAAGTGACCGCCCGAAAAAAGCGAATCATCCGATTGCACCTTCTTTATCAGATCGCGCGGGACCTCAGCCGCTTTCAGGCAAAGGCGGCGGGGCGGAAATGGCTGACGTTCAGGCGACTCTAGCACATAGGTCGGACGAGACACGGTCCACGGGTGAATCTGATTGACGCTCATTGTCACTCGCCCTTAAAATATACCAATAGTCATTTTTTCACTGGTACAAAACTGCGCGGGGAGCGGAGTAAGATGAAATACGTTTTTGCAATTTTCGTTTTTGGTATGACGTTCTCAGCTTTGGCGGATGTCAGGATCGACCCGAGATCAGCCAGGATCAAACAGGAAGCAATTAAGGGAGGATTCCTTTTCCCTGTACTTTATGAGGTCAGCCTCGAGGCAAATGGCGCAAGATTTCCCCTTCATAAAGGCGAAAAAATCCGATCGGACGAGATCGTTGCAAATTTCACGAGAACGATCGAGGAAGGAAAAAACGCTCGCGTATACTTGGTTTTCAGGCCCGAAATACTGAAAAACTCATTGATCGACGAAGCCAGTTACCAGGGCGGTAAGCGCGTGCTCGGACTCACCGCTGACCCGCTTTCGGAGGGACGCGGTTCAGCCGTCCAGAAGTCCTTGGACACCATGAAGGCAGTCGAGAAACTCAAGAACGAAATCGCCGAACAAAAAGCACGGCTGAACCAGCGGAAGGCAACCACCAAGAAAAGCAAGAAGGCAACCCCGACGGGCGTTTCCAAAGAAGCGACCTCGGGCGTAAGGGCCGCTGCGGCCGGAGAATAGTCCTAAGAACCCGAAACCAAACGTTCGAGCCAGCTCGCGATGGGGCCGACCGGACTCTTCGCCGGACGCGCGACAGCGCCGGCCGCCGCCGCGTGTTTCGTCCAATCGGCACGGTGTTGAGCCTTCTGCTTCTCCCAATGCTCCCAATGAGCCTGGAGCTTTTCCAATTCGGCGCGATCAAACCAGATCCCGTGCCCTTCGGGACAGGTGTCCACGATAATCCCCGAACTGTAATTATAGTTCATCAGACGCATCGGATGTTCGCATCGCGGACACCTCGGGAGTCGCACCGAACTTGGCCCCGCTTGGGACTCTGCCTCGGGTATTCCGGGAGCGGCTTTCGAAATAGCCTCCGAAATGAGTTCCTTCGAAAATTTCTTCTCGCGGCTGTTCAGGATCGTTCCCAGCTCGTCCTGATCAAGCCACAAACCGTTACAGCGCGGACAACGATCCGCGGTCACGGCTTCATAAGTTTCGGAATCCAGCTTCTGATGTTCGCAACGAGGGCAGTCCATAAGCCAAGGGTACCACAGGCAGGAAGCCTTTGACTACCGGACCCGCGCATCACTTGTTCAACAGCAGCGCCTCTGAAAGAACCCTTCCCTCGGATAAACTCGGAGGGAGTACGCTGCTCACGAACGAAAGCGTCGGCGCGATGTCGATCACTTCGGCGCGATTGGCGTAAATCCCGGGACGAAATAGCGCCCCAGCCAAAATAATCGGAACCGTCCGGTCGTAAGTATAACCGGTCAGGTGAACCACGGGACCCTCGTCTTCAGGCATGAAATAGGGTCTGGGAATCGCCACCACGTCACCGCTCCGGCCGGGGTAATAGGTATGCAAAATCTGGCGTTCATGCATT
>MEQK01000152.1 GCA_001770175.1 Bdellovibrionales bacterium RIFOXYD1_FULL_55_31
GGCTGAAACTCTTCTGAACTCGGGACGACTGCAATTCTGGGACGACGAATTTCTGGAAAACGTACCTTTGGAAAAAATGATAAACGCGTTCGGCTCACCTAAGAAGTACGATATCGCGCAGGATTTTTTCGGCCCGCTCGCTTATGGCGAGAATCCGGCCGAAAACCTTTTTAAAGTGATGAATGCGTTGGAGGATGGCGCGCCCTTATACATGACCGTCGGATATGAGCAACTCGCCGGAAATTTGCGCAGGCACACGGTCAGGGTGGGCGGGCGGACAATTTCTTTTGTGGACTGGATCCGCGGCCTGCCGGGATTTCAGGTAGAAACGGTCATGGGTGAGATTTATATCCGCGGCACCAATGTTCCGGTGGAAAATTTGCGGATTACAAAGAGGCCCGGAGTAAGTCTGGGCGTGCCACCGAAAATGCGAATTCTTCCGGGCTCAAAAATTGAAGCCGTGGACGCGAACGGAAGACCCATTCGGCCTCCCATTCGGCACTTCGAGATTCTCCCATAAGATCGTTATAGTTGCCTGGGCATTTCTTGGCATCCGTATGGCATGTAAGGGGCAAAACCGTAGCAGGAGAAACGTACCCATGTCTCATGTAGCAAGCCACAATGAAGAAATGAAAAGCTGTATCGAAGAGTGTCAAAGCTGCCATTCGTCTTGTCTTGAGAGCATCTCGTACTGCCTTGAAATTGGCGGAAAACACGCGACACCGGAACACATTAAGAGCCTTCGGGATTGTGCCGAAGCCTGTCAAACCAGCGCCAATTTTATGCTCTCCGGGTCGCCCATGCATCCGATGACGTGTGGGGTTTGTGCGGAAGCGTGTCAAAGGTGCGAAACGAGCTGCAACATGATGCCAGATGATAAACAGATGGCGGACTGCGCTGCGCGGTGTCGGAGCTGTGCTGAGTCATGTCGCAAGATGAGCGGACATAAAACCTCCGCAGCAGCATAAAGAAGTCGCGGTCCCTGATCCAGAGCCAACCGGAGCAACCCCACAAACGAATCAGGGCTCTACTGATTCGTCGTTATAACCAGTTGCATGTCGAGAGAGATGCGCCGAGCCGGATAAATCCAATTTCAATTAACGTAAAGCGGGAGGACCTATTCACATCATATTCAGGGCGTCATTAGCATGGCTCGGGCTTTTCGTCCTTGCATTCGTGAACGGTGCGATTCGAGAGCTGGGCATGAAAGCCACTCTGGGAATCGGCGAGCCACTGGCGCATCGCTTATCGTCTCTGACCGCAATCGCGCTGTGGACCGCCTTCACTTTAATGGTTTGGAATAGGCTCGCAATCAATAGCCTCAAGAGAGCTATCCTGGTCGGTGCAGGGTGGTTCGTCGCCACCCTGCTCGTCGAGACCTTCTTGATCAATCGCGATCTGACCTGGAGTGAAGTACTTCAAACCTACAACGTATCGGCTGGAGAGTTCTGGGGCGTGGTGCTTATTTGGATCGGCCTGATGCCGCTCGTGATTTATCGCGTGAAGAAGTCGTAAGGGCGCAATTCATTTGCCGACGAAATGAAGCGCGATCGCGGTGCCAAAAAGGCTCAATAATAACGGCGGCGGACCAGAGGAGCATTCATACCGGGTACTGCAACGCTGAGTCCAAGGGCTGCTGGTTTTCAGCTGCACGGTTTCCCATCGGTGCTTTGCTGAATTTGCATCACGCGCGGTAGAGTGAATTCGAACGTAGATCCCTTCCCGAGGGTACTCTTGACGTCTATGTCTGTACCATGAGCTCGCAGAATCCCTCTGACAATAAAAAGACCCAGCCCCGAGCCCTTTGTTCGGTCCTGACTTCTGGCCTGCTTGTAACGATCAAAGATGCTTCGCAGCTGGTCCTCGGGAATGCCCGGTCCTGTATCGGAAACGGTAAAGCGGACCACGTTATCCATCGGAAAAGTTCGAATAACAACTTTTCCGCCTCGAGGCGTAAACTTCAAAGCATTGCCAATCAGATTTGAGAGTACCTGAACAATGCGTTCATGATCGCACATGACTTGAGTTTCAGTATCGCGCAGGTCGGCATCTATCTGAACGGACTTTTCTGCCGCCATCGGTTCGATTGTAGCTAAAGCGTCTTTCACGATCGCCGCAGCGACGTGAACGTTGCTACCAATAGGGAACTGTCCTGCTTCCAATCTTGAGGCATCAAGGAGATCGGCAATGAGGCGGCTCATTCTTGAAACTGAAGCTTGAAGAAGCGCGACGGGTCTTTTGAATTCCTGAACACCTGAATTGTCTCTTATTAGTTTGGTCAGAACCTTGATATTCAAAAGCATCGCCGCAAGGGGATTTTTAAGGTCGTGCGAAACAATCGCGAGAACGTCTTCTCGAACGCGCAGCGCGATTTGCGCCTCGCGGTATAGTTTCGTGAGCGTACGCGTTAGCAAGATTGCCAAGGCTATCGTCAGTGAAATGGCAACACCAGCAATAATCACGACCAAAAGTATCGCCCGCGCAGACGTTTGTTTTGAAGCGATTCTGGCGCGTGCCAGCAGTTCTTGTTTGTGACTAACAAACTGAGCAATCGCGATGCTGAGTTGCTCGCGCCTCGGTTGTAACTCAGCCTCAAAAGAATTCAAGAGGCTGAGTGACGGTAACGATGTGCCTTGTCGTTCCAGTAGAACTCTGTCTACTGCCGAGAGGTATTCGCGCGCAGCTGCAGCGATTTGCTTCACTAGCCGTTTTCCTTCCTCAGTACGAACGAGCACCGGGAGTTTATCGAGCATGGCTAAAAACTCAGTTCTTTTGGCCTGTGTTTTCTTTAAAAAAGCGTTTTGACCGCTCAATAGATATCCGCGGCTGCTAGCAATCATGCTCTCCGCGAGCGCGTTGGTGGATTCCGCTTGAATAACCTCTTGTGAATAATCGAAAATGGCGACGTCGGTCGTTCTTACGACAAGTCTGAGCGCGTAAACCGACGTTATCGCAATGATGGCTGCGACCGCGACCGCGACCGCAAATCCCGCAGCAGTTTTAACTTCAAAAGCGTTTGACCAGGCAGCCATAAGTTATGACTATATATCACATCAGGCGCTTGCCGTCGCAGGGTACAAGCAGCGACCCACGGTGATCGGTTGAGTCCCGGACGCGTCCTGATCGCGCCGGGTGGCAAGCAAATGGCTATCGAACCGTGCGCGGGCGGCTACCAAGTCAGAATTACAGGATGCAGCTCCGGTGAACCGTCATAAGCCTTCGGTCGATTATCTTTTTGATTCGGTGGCGGCTCATGTCGGCAAAAAGGCGGTTGGCGTTATCCTTGATAGGTCGATTTGAATTTCATGCGCTCGGCCCCGCATTCGAATTTCAAATTTGGCGCATTGGGACTGGCGTTAGCGACGCCATTTATGGCGCCACTTTATGTCGAAGACGCTCCTGAGCTTTAGATCACGGCGCAACGATAAGGGTCTTGGCATCGCGTTCGCACAGATTCTCCGCGATCGAGCGGCTTTTTTAACGAAAGGTGCCAGCGATATGTTGAGACCTCTACGGAGCTTCACGAACGCGACTGTTAAAGCGACTGATGGGGAGATCGGAAGCGTTGAGCAGTTTTACTTTGATGATCAGAAGTGGACGATTCGATACCTTGTCATTAATACGGGAGGCTGGCTTACCGGGAGAAAGGTTCTTATCTCGCCGATAGCTGTCGGACGAATGGAGCCGATGCCGGAAACCATCCGGATTTCCCTGACTCGAAAACAAATCGAAGGGAGTCCCAATATCGAAACCGAAAAGCCGGTCTCCCGCCAAATGGAAATGAAGTATCACGATTACTATCGGTGGCCCTATTATTGGACAGGAGCTGGTATATGGGGAATGGCACCTTATCCTGCCGGAATGCTGGGCCAAGTGCCCATTTCACCAACACAGCCTGATCCATTGTCAGATTCTTCGAAAGAGCAGGGAGACGATCACCTTCGATCCACTCATGCCGTTACCGGGTACAGAATTGAAGCATCAGATGGACGTTTTGGGCATGTTGAGGATTTCATCATCGACGACGAGAGCTGGAGCATTCGCTATCTGATCATCGACACGATCAATTTCTGGCCAAGCAAGTCGGTTTTGATTTCACCGCAATGGGTTGATTCCATCAGCTGGGCCGGGAGAAAATTCAGGATCAATGTGACTGAAGACAAAATCAAGAAAGCTCCTGAATTTCATCCGAATACGCCAATCAGTCGAGAGTACGAGGAAAAGCTCCACGATCATTACGGGCGTCCCAAGTACTGGGGGCGTGATTCCCGCGACTCCACTCCCGACAGCTCCGCCGCCTGAGGCGGTAGCTTATGGGAAAACGTGGCGTAACGCGTCCGATGGAAATGCTTCCCAATATGGAGCCCGATAAAAAGCCGGAGATGCTCCGAATGCATCACAAACAGACTCAATGGGTCTACTGGGCTGTGATGCTGCTGGGTTGTTGGATGATTCTGGCGCCTTTTACGTTCGGTTATGATGTCGGCGTCGTTGCACCGAGTGGCGGGCGATCAGTCTGGCTTTCCCTGAGCGTGCGTATCGCTGCGATGATGTGGAGTGACATCGTTTCGGGCGCGCTGCTCGTGCTGTTTGGCTGGCGTTCTTTAACACCCGGACGAGCCGTCAGTGGCTGGATTATTTGCGGGATCGGGATCTGGCTTTCGGCAGCACCGCTTATATTTTGGGCACCGACTGCGGTTTGCTACATGAACGATACCATGGTTGGAGCATGGCTGATCGCACTTTCGATCCTAATCCCTGGAATGCCCAACATGGTGCTTCATATGAAAATGGGCGCAGAAACGCCTCCCGGTTGGTCGTACAACCCCTCGAGCTGGGCGCAGCGCTGGATCCTGATCGCGTTAGGGTTCGTGGGATGGCTGGTCTCGCGTTATCTTGCCGCATTCCAACTTGGATACATAACGTCGGTATGGGATCCCTTTTTCGGGGACTCCACCAGGCAGGTTCTGAATTCAAGCATGTCGCATGGTGTCCCGATCTCAGACGCTGGATTGGGAAGTTTAGCGTACACATTTGAATTTCTGATGGGCTTCATGGGAACTCAGGCGCGGTGGCGGACCATGCCTTGGATGGTGACCCTCTTCGGCATCCTGGTTATTCCCCTTGGGTTGGTTCATATCTTTCTCGTGATATCGCAGCCGATCATTGTTGGTCATTGGTGTACGTTCTGCCTTCTGGCCGCAGCTATTATGCTTCCAATGATTCCGCTGGAATTCGACGAGGTATTGGCGATGCTGCAGTTTGTGCGGCGATCCGTTCGCAGAGGTGAGTCTTTCTGGAAGACGTTCTGGATGGGTGGCGCTGATTCTCCTGAGCAAAAAGGAGGGGAAGATGAGCGCTCACCCAATCCGGTCAAAATGGCGGAAGGTCCGATCCAGATTCTTCGCGCTTCAATTTGGGGCTTCAGCGTACCGTACTCGTTGCTCTTCTCTGCCGTATTGGGATTATGGCTTGTCTTCGCGCCGGCGGTATTTGATGTAAGTCGCCCTGTAGCCAACTTTACCCATGCAGCAGGCTTGCTTGCAGTGACTTTCTCGGTCATCGCAATGGGCGAAGTCATTCGCATGTTCCGCTGGGTCAACATCGTTCTGGCGCTCGCGTTGATTGCCGTTCCGATCTGGGCGAGTTCTCCGGCTCTCTTCACCGCGCATCACCTGCTCGCTGGAATTCTGCTCATTGTCCTCAGCGTTCCTAAAGGGCGGATATTTGAGAAATACGGCACCTGGCAGAGGATGATTCGCTGAACCTTCGGTTCACCGCGGTACTTAAGCTGCGAACGGGATCGTTGTCATCAGTGCATGTTCCGCGTTTCGCGTGTCGAGCCGCGTATGTTGCACCACGATCGGAACATCGGATTCAATCACGCTCGAGTAATCCGTGTCCCTTGGAACGGGCTCCGGATCCCTAAGGTCGTTGAACCGGAGGTGGAACGTCCGACGTGGTTCGACCGTGACGCGAAATGGCCCGGCGGGTTCGCGATCCGAAAAGAATATCATGATCTCGATCTGGGCCTGGTGATCCGACGTATTCAGGATGCAGGCCGTTTCGTGGCTTATCATCGAGCGGTCTTTTCTGCGATCGTCCTTTGGGATGTAGCCTTCAGCTATTGCCCAGGTGCGTTTCCCGAGGCCTTCATCGTTTGCGAATTTCATGAGCTGCTGTGGAGCAAGCTCCATACTAGTCCGAAGGTGTAAGTCTTGCGTTCGCTACGCGGGATGAATGATGCGAGGCCGGGCGCGGGAAGCGCCGGGTATTTGCCGATTGCTTCTTACGGGGTGATCGGGAATCTTCGAACAACGGCGTTAGTAGGGACGAACGGATCGATTGACTGGTGCTGCCTGCCCAATAGTAGCTGCCCGAGCGTTTTTGCCTCCCTGCTCGACGCACGCAAGGGCGGTCGTTTTGCGGTTTCTCTGCTTTCTGAAACGTCTCATTGCTCTCAAAGCTACGTTGAGGGAACGAATGTTCTTGAAACGCACCTCTATTCATCGACCGGATGCCTTACCCTCTGTGACTTTATGGAACTCTCCGGGAATCTCACGATGAAAAGGCGGACCTTAACTGAGCCGGCAGTTTATCGCATTATCCGGAGCGTCGGGAGTAATCAGGTGCGAGTGGAATGGAGCCCTCGCCCGGATTACGGGCGTGCGGGGGTGCGTATCGAGCGGGAAAAGGGTGAATTCGTCGCCAGGAGCACCGGCGGCGAGATCTTCTGGCTCGAAGGGCTTCGCGGCAGAACCTGGGTCGAGACCCGAGGAGGGCAGGCGACCTTGTTTGCCGAGATGGGGCTCAGGGACGGACAGGAGCTGTGTCTCACGATGCATATGAACTGCTCTCCGGTATCCGGGAGCTTCGAAGGCGCGCTCGAGGCGCGCGATGAAACGATCAGTTGCTGGAGGGCGTGGCTTCGCGATGAGGCGGGCGCCCAAAGGGAATGGGCCGGAAAATGGCGGGATCATCTAGTCCGGTCTGAGTTGGTGCTGAAACTGCTCACAAACGGGGAGACCGGCGCGATCATCGCTGCCCCGACAACATCGCTTCCGGAATTGATCGGTGGCGAAAGGAACTGGGATTACCGCTATGCCTGGATACGAGATGCCTCTCTTACGGCAAAAGCACTGGCTTCGATGCAGCACGTCCAGGCCGCCAGGGACTTTCTTCATTGGGTCCATGAGGTCACGCTCGAGGGCGAGAAGAGAAAGCGGATTCAGGTGGTTTATGGACCCTTCGGCGAGGTGGACCTGGCGGAGCATACGCTCGGGCATTTGGAGGGATACAGGCGATCAGCCCCCGTGCGCGTGGGGAACTCGGCTTATCGTCAAAAACAACTGGACGTCTTCGGAGAGATCCTGGACTCGGCACACCAGCTGCTTCGGGGCGGGGAGTTCATTCCGGCGGCGCTCCAGCCGTTTCTGACCGAAGTCGCGAACCGCGCGGCGCTCTCCTGGTTAGGTGAGGACCTCGGGATCTGGGAGTTCCGCGATCGCCCGCGCCACTTCACCTACAGCAAGCTGATGGTCTGGGTCGCCTTGCTCCGGGCAGTCGAGTTGGGCGAGGGCTTCGGACTCAATGGGGAGGTCGCGTACTGGCGGCACGTTGCCGGGGTGGTCCGGGAAACAATTCTAAATCTAGGCTACAGCCCTACTTTGAAATCCTTTGTTCAGGCATTTGACTCCGAGCATTTGGACGCTTCATCCCTGATGCTCCCGCTTCGCGGATTGGTCAGCATGGAGGATGCACGGGCGCAGGGGACAATTCGCGCGACCCTCGAACGACTTACCGAGCGGGGTCTGGTCCGGCGGTACAGCGCGCCTGACGGGCTCGAGGGAAGCGAGGGTGCATTTCTTCTTTGTACCTTCTGGCTCGTTGACGCATTGGCCCTCTCGGGCAGACTACAAGAGGCATGGGATATCTTCGAGGGCGCCGCTGCTCGCGCAAACCACTTACGCCTCCTCCCTGAACAGATCGATCCGAGTACGGGCGAGTTTCTGGGAAATTTTCCGCAAGGATTCAGTCATATCGGTCTAATCAATTCTCTGAATACTCTTCGGCGAGCTGAGGGTGGGAGTGCTGGAGTTCTCCGGGAGCACGAGCTCCATCGAAAACAGAGCGCCTAGTGTCCAGAGTCAGCGGGCTCCCGCAGAATGTTTTTCAGGTAAACGGTCCTGAAGAGCCCGAAGACAACGACGGCGATCGGAGTAGCCAGTACGACTCCTCCGACTCCGAAAAGCGCTCCCATCAGAACCTGAGCGCTCAAAGTGAAGGCCGGCGGCAAATGAACGGCCAGTTTCTGCAGGATGGGAGTGATTACGTAACCCTCAAATAGCTCAATCGCAGTGTAGATGCCCATGACGAGCAGAAGGTATTCCGGCTTATCGGCCAGAGTGACGATCGATATCAGCACCCCGGACGTGATTGTACCGAGATAGGGCACGAAGCTGAAAAAACCGGCGATCAGGCTGAGGATGATTGCCTGCGGCATCCCGATCACCAGGAGAAGAACGAGCGTCATTGCGCCAACGCTGAACATGGCCGCCAGACGCGCGATAAGCCACCATCCGAGCATCTCGTTCAGTTCTGCGAGAACCTCGCGTGCTTTTTCCCGCTTGTCGGGAGCAAAGCAGCTTACGAGCCCATTGGTGTAGATCTGGGAATGAAGAGAAAGATAAAACGTGAGAAACGAGAGAAAGAAGAACGAGAGAATTCCTTGAAGAGGCGCCAGGAGAACGTTCCTGTCTGCTAGAAGGGCTTTGGCCGAGGCGAAGACGCGCTCGTATATTGCGGGGAAATTCCCGAGCAGCCGCTGCGCCTGTGGGTAATTGTCGACAAATCGCTTCAACCCCTCCGGTGATTTCGGAATCGTTTCGAGAAGCGTTCTGATCTGATCGGCGGCGGCTGGAGCAAGAAGAACAGCCGCGGATATGAGTGCGAGTGAAATACTAGAAATCAGGATAGTGGCTATTGTCTTGCCTGGCAGGGGAATCCACCGGGCAAGCATGTCTGCCGTGGACCGCGCAATTACGGCAAGAAGGATCGCTCCGAAGATCAAGAAAAGGATATCAAGCGTGCGCCAGAAGAGCGCGACCACGAGCAGGGAACCGATACCAATCCATGTTGCCGTAAGGACGTTTCTGGAGAAGGGATGCGGGCCAACCGCCATTTCCGACCTGGCTGCAGAGCTTGTGCCGGTTGCTTACATGGCACTGTTCCGTTTTTTGCGCTGAATAAACATCTTTATCAAAGCAGGGAGCGTAGGCACGACACGTGCTAAGCGCCCCCTGTCATGTATCAGGCGATCACACCACGATTGTTCGTTCAGTTAACGGCGCTCGGGGAGTTCTCAAGATTCGGCCTCTCAACTGTTGTAGGAATCAGCACGGCCGTGGGTTACGTGGTTGGGACGTCGTCTGGAGCCGCCGTCGATTGGCAGCGTTGGTTGACTACGGTATGTGGGGTCTTCGTGCTTGCGGCGGGTGCCTCGGCCCTAAACCAGGTCCAGGAACGCCGGATTGACGCGGAAATGACTCGGACCGCAAGACGCCCGCTGCCGAGCGCTCGAGTCTCGATCGCGGCCGGGTCTTTCTTCGTTTTATCTGGCCTATCATTCGGGCTCGCCCTTTTGAGTCTCCTGGGTGGCCATGCCTTGGTCCTTGGCGTCGCTTCGGTGGTGCTTTACAACGGTTTTTACACGATGTGGTGGAAGCGTTCGTACCGCTACGCCACAATTCTCGGCGCGATACCAGGAGCGCTTCCTATTCTGATCGGGCACGCCGTCGCCGCAGGGGAAGTCCTGACAAAAGGCGGAGTGTATCTCTTTCTCCTGCTCTTCACGTGGCAGATGCCCCATTTTTGGGCTTTGGCGCTCAGGTACAAGGATGACTATGCGGGAGCAGGATTGCCGATGCTTCCTGTGGTAATCGGGATCCGTGGAACACTAAATCATATCCGCATTTGGTCCTCCGTTCTCGTTGTTATCGTTTTACTTGGACCTTTCGTGATTGAACTCGGACGCCCGTATCTGGTTCTAAGTTTCGTCTCCATGAGCAGGCTTGTGTTGGGCCTGTTTCACTTTTCTCGCGGGCCGGAAGAGCGCGCGGGCACCTATTTTCATCGGATAAACGAGGCCCTGATCCTTGTATTTGCGGCCTTGGTATTGGACCGGCTTATGACTTGAGACCTGCTTCGCAATTCGTGCGGAAAGCAACATTCGGAGGCGCCAAATGCAAAGGCGAACATGGCTGAAAAGAGTAGTTCACGCGGTGGGAGCTTTCACGGGAGCGGTCGTTGTATTTCCGGCTTTCGTCACCGCGCTATCTCCGGTGCTAAGAAGGCCTGAGAGCAGTCGCTGGAGGGTGCTGGGCGGGGTCGCGAACTTTCCGCTCGACCAAGTCACGCCAACGACGGTGAAAGTGGGCGATCAGAGCGCGGCCGATCCCCTGGATTCCGGGTTGGGCGACCAACTTGTCTATGTCTGGCGCCAGGCTGAGCGACAGTTTGTGGTGTTCTCAAGGAGTTGTACGGATCTAGGTTGTCCCCTCAATTTCGATCCCGGAAGCGAAATGTTCTTGTGCCCCTGTCACGGCGGCATCTTCGCCAAAGACGGAACAGTCAAAGCGGGGCCCCCGAGCCGCCCTATGGATCGTTACGCGAACCGTTTGCGGGACGGGTTTTTGGAAATAGATCTTCATTCTGTTCCCCCGATGAGCTGACCGGAGGTTTCTTGAAAATCGTTGAGACCGCGCGCAAATGGGTAATTGATCGGATGGGGCTGGGTCGGCTCGCGGAGAGTCTCCTCTATCGGCGGGTCGCGAAAAGCCCCTGGTACCAAGGCGACGGAACTGCTCTGCTGCTGCTTGTCGGAGTACAGGTGGTCACGGGCGCTTTCATGACGCTGATTTATTCAACATCTCCCGATAGAGCTTTTCAAAGCGTCGAATACATCACCCGCATTCAGCCGATGGGATGGTTCATCAGAGGGCTTCATTATTGGTCGGCTGGCATCACTATGGTGATGCTCGCGGTGCACCTGTTCAGGCAGATCATGCTGGCGGGGTACAAGTCGCCGCGGGAGGGAACCTGGTTCGTCGGGTTGGGGCTGATGGTGGGCCTTGTTGTCATGTCTTTCACCGGATACGTGCTGAGGTGGGATGAGCGTGCCGTTTACGCGATTCGCGTGGCATTGAATATGTTCTACCGAGTTCCTTGGATCGGGGAGGAACTCGTCCTTTTGGTTCAGGGGGGGCCTAGTCTCAGTTCACATACCCTGAGCCGATTCTACTCCGTTCATGTGGTTTTCACTCCGATGCTTCTGGTTGCTCTTGTGGGATATCACCTTTATCTCGTCGTACTTTACGGGACAACGTCCATGCTCGAGCGTCAGGGGCCGGTGCACTCCGCGGAACACCAGAAAGAGCTCTACGGGGAACAAAAAGAATCCGAACAGCTCGGCGAGCCTTTTTTCCCGAAGACCATGGCCGATACGGGGATCATGGCATTGGCGGTTTTCCTTGTGCCGCTGGCGTTCACCCTGGTCATTGGACCCCGCGAACTCGGGACTCAAGCGAACTTGACAAGCGTGGCTTTCCCGGCTGAGGAATGGTGGTACGCCTGGTACAGCGGATTGATCGCGTTGTTCCCGGGTTGGCTTGCCCCGATTTTTTTCGTCGCCTTTCCTGCCGGTATCCTTCTACTCCTGGTTCTTCTTCCTTTGCTTGATCGTGGGCCGTACCGTGGCTACAAGCACCGTCCGGTCTTCGCTACCGCAGCGCTGCTCGCGTTTGCCTCGATTCTTTTCTTGAGTGACTTACGTGCGCGTTCCCCGTGGACGGCTTGGCCAAGCAACGATCCTCCGCCCGTGCCACATGGGATCAAACTGACGGCCGAAGTCGAAAAGGGGCGGCAGTTGTTCGTCAAGTACGGATGTAACTCGTGCCACGCGGTGGCGGGTTTCGGCCGCAAAGTCGGTCCGGATCTTGCCGGACATGATAGAAGCCTTTCGGCTGATGAGATTCAAGGCTTCATCCTGAGACCTCCGGCCCACTCATCCATGCCGAGTTACGAGGGACGAATGTCTAAAGAGGATCTTGAACGCGTCACATCATTCGTGCACGTCACGCAAGCCCTTTTCCACGCGAAGTAAGAAGGAGAGCGCCACATGAAGAGGAGTCACGCGATTTTCGCTGTTTCCGTTTTTCTCGCCATCGCTGCTGGGGCGGGGATCAGCGCTGATGCGGTTGCACATGGAATGTGGTCGGGTTTTTCGGGGAATCCGGAGCGCGGCAAGGAGGCCATCAAACGTTACGGATGCGGGAGCTGCCATGTCGTTCCAGGCATCCGCGACGCGCACGGCAGGGTCGGGCCCAAGCTCGAGGATTTTGGAGAGCAGATCTACGTTGCTGGCGTGTTGCCTAATACGCCCGATAACGTTGTGCGTTGGATCATGAATCCCCGAGACCATTCTCCCCGAACTGCCATGCCGGATTTGGGCGTTTCCAAGGAAGATGCGTCTGATATGGCCGCTTATCTTCTCGAGAAATAAGAAGCGAAAAGGCAACAAGCCTCCGCTGGGCTAATGTCCGGTGCCACAACTGTCCAAGTATCCAAAGATAGGTAAGCTCTCGACGAGAATGATTAGAACGAACAGCGCGCTCAGGACGAACCCGTAGCTGGAGAGGTATCGACCGCCTTCGTTTTCCGAGGAGCCCTCGCTGGCACCGTCCCGTCTCCAGTCATGGTAGGCGATAATCGTGCCCATGGCTGCGGGTATGAGTGCGATTGCGGTAGTCGCGATCAGGAGCCACGCTACGGAGCTAATCCCGAAAATCTTCTGCTGGTCGAAACCGCTGACACAACCGAACTCGCCGATCACGTAAATTGTGAGCAGATGAAATGTCCAGGCAAGCCCCGCTCCGAGGAAAGCAAACCACCTCCGGCCGGAGCTTGGAATCGTCGCACTTGTATCGGGTGATTGCATGAGAATGTATCCTCTCTCAAATCAGATGAGGTGAAACCTGGGTTACGAGATAGCTCAAAACGCCTAGTAATGCCGTGAAAAGCCAGAAGAGCTCCGAATTTTGAAGCCAAAGCACCAGGCGCGCTTCGTTGAAAGCCTCTTTTCTGCTCAGGACCCTTCGCAAAGTGGCACCGAGCAGGCCCAAGGCTACGATCGCGAGCAAAAGCGGGAATCCGTTTAGAATGTAGTAAATCGAACTATAGGCGCTCTCATCGATTCCGAACGGAACCCTGGCGAGGACGAGGATCCCGCCTAAAACGAAAAGCGTGCCGAAGAAGCATGTCGTGGTCAGTCCGAAACTGAGCATCCCGGGGCGGGTGGCTGCGCGACCGCGTTTGCTCATCCAGACGCCAAACAGACTGAGAATAAGAGGAGAAGTGACGAGGACCGGGCTGAGGCCACCGGGTTCAGGGAGTCCAAACTGAGGCCAGCTTTCGGAGTAAAGCCACAGGTAATAGTAGGCGTACACGAGCCCCCCATAAGCCGTGGCGATGATTCCAATGAGGCCAAGCATTCCCCACCAGCCTGCCGAGACGGAGCCGCTGGACGACAGGGGCACCTTAAGCCGAGCGGAAAGTTCCCGGAACTCCTCTTCTGCAATTTGGGGGTCACGATAGAGCCAGCGGGCAATGATCCCAGAAGCGCAGAGCGCGGCAACGAGAGCGAGAATGTAGGTTTTCGCCAGAACGGAAACGGCCGCGGCTAACAACGCCACCGCGGCTACGAATGGAATGCGAGTGGGCCCAGGCAGATACTGCACAGCTTGAGGACGTGCGTCGGTGACATCCGTTACAAGAGTGCCGCGCCAGCTGAGCGGACGGAACTTCAAGGTCTCTGAGATCGTGTGGAGCGGGTTTTCGAGAGAGGCTCTCTTCCACTCCGGGTAAAGATCTTCGACGACGGGCGGTTTTTCGAAACCGTACGAAGGCGGAGGAGAGGGTAAACTCCACTCGAGGGTGCCGGCCTCCCAGGGGTTCTGTGGAGCCACTCTTCCTTTGCGCATGGATATTAAGAGGTTCAGAAGCGTGGTCGCCAGACCGAAGGCGAGAAGAATGGCCCCAAGGCTCGAGATCAGGTTCAGGTCAGTGACTCCCAGATCCTCCGAGTATGTGTAGACCCGACGCCGCATTCCGAATGCTCCGATGAAGTACATTGGTACGAACGTAATATTGAACCCGAGGAACGCCACCCAGAAACCGAGTTTTGCGAATCGATCGTTGAACATGCGGCCAGTAAGCTTTGGCATCCAGTAGTGCAAGCCAGCAAGAAAGGGGAACACCGCTCCGCCAATCAGTACGTGATGAAAGTGGGCAACGACGAAATGGGTATCATGTACCTGCCAATCGAACGGCATAGTCGCCACCATGACACCCGTGAATCCTCCGTTCAGGAAGATGAAGAAGAATCCCAGAACATACAGGAATGGAACGCTGAACCGCGGACGGGTGCCCCAGAGAGTCGCAATCCAGGCGAAGATTTGCGTGCCGGAAGCCAGGGCAATCATAAAACTCGCGGCGGTGAAAAAGAGCATCGGGAGGTCCGGAAGTCCAGCCGTGAACATATGATGACTCCAGAGGCCAAAGCTCACGAATCCTGTGATCATAAGTGCCGCCAGGATCAGTTTGTACGCGACGACACGCCTTCGGCTGAATGTTTCAACTACAGAGGTCACGACTCCGGTGGCCGGTAGGAAAATGATATAGACCTCCGGATGCCCAAAGAACCAGAACAGATGCTGCCAGAGAAGAGAGCTACCTCCTCGATCGACATCAAAGAAGCGGGTACCGAAGGAGCGGTCCATTTCGAGAAGCATCGTCCCAAGGAGGAGCGGTGTGAATGCGAAGATGATCATGACCCCGATGATCAGGTAAGCCCAGACGATCAGTGGCATCCGGTGAATTGCCATTCCAGGGGCACGGAACTTCAGAATCGTGACGACGATTTCTACGGCCGCGCCAAGCCCGGCGATTTCGACCATGCTCAATCCAAGGAGCCAGAAATCAAGTCCGAGTCCCGAGTACTTCGGGCCAGACAGGGGAGTGTAGGCCGTCCAGCCTGCGTCCGGAACCTGTCCGAAAAGGAAGCTCGCATACATCGTTACGCCGCCGAAAAGATAAAGCCAGTATCCGAAGCTGCTCAGCCGCGGGAAGGCGACATCGCGAGCGCCTATCATGAGCGGAATGAGATAAAGTCCGAGACCTTCAATGAATGGCACCGCGAAAAGATAAAGCATGGTCGAACCATGCATCGTGAAGACGCCGTTATAGGCATCCGGGCCGAGCAAGTCATTCCTGGGGAAAGCGAGCTGTGCTCGGATCAGCAGCGCCATCGCAACCGCGATCGAAAAGAAAATGAGCGCCGTAACCATGTAGCGTTTTCCGATAGGGCGGTTGTTGACTGTCGCAATGAAGCCCTTCAGACCGGTAGGGGAACTCCAAAGCTCACTGAAGCGCTGCTCGGCCGGATCGATTTTGTCGTGGGATCTGTCTTGGGTTGTCGTCATTTCAAGCTTTCCAGGTACTCGAGGAGAGAATGGAGGTCTTCTGGGGGGAGATAGGATCGTGGCATGAGATTACGCGGTTTGATTTTTTGCGGATTCGCTATCCAGCCGGCCATGTTCCCCTTCGTGTTTGGGACCGTCCCAGCGCCTATCGTCGTACGTGAGCCCATATATGTTAGATCGGGCCCGACTCGCGCTTCAGACAGGCCGCGTATCGCATGGCAATTTGCACAGGCCTTCTCGAAAACGGTTCGACCCTTGAGAACGACTGGGTCCACCGGAACCGCGGGGACCTCGGCGCGCGTGCGAAGCCACTTTTCAAATTCAGCCGGTTCATGGGCGATGAGTTTGAATGCCATGAGCGCGTGAGGTCCGGCACAATATTCGGTGCATGTTCCGTGGTAGATGCCGGGCTCTCCGGCTGTCATGCGAAGCTCGGTTGGATGATCCGGGAGCATGTCCCGCTTCCCGGTGAGCCGGGGAACCCAGAAGCTGTGCACGACGGCCTTGGATAAGAGTTTGAAGCGGATCATCTTGCCCACGGGGATGTGGATTTCATTCGCATCGATGATGGGATACCCCGGATATCGCACCTCGAACCACCAGTGATGGCTCGTGATCTCTATCTGAAGTTCGCTTTTTCCAGACCCCAAATCCAAGGTCAATTGCAAGGTGGAGATGAGAATTTTAACCAAGATGAGCGTCGGCAGCGCTATTCCGAGGACAAAAACAAACCGGAATCCGATGGGCGATTTCTCTCGCTTCCTGCCACGCAGCGCCAGGGCCAGCAGAAGCAACGTGACAAGGAAGTATCCTGTGAAGATCCAGATCATCTCCCAGCCGAGCTCCGCGATTCGCGCTGCGGCGGGACCTCCGGGGTTAAAGATAGAGTCGCGCGGAGTGTCCGTGCAACTTGCATTGAGAATGCTCAGTAATAGCCCAACTGCAACTTGAGGGAGAATTCCCGCGATGCTCGAAGCCCTTTTTTGAGTTGTCTTGATTTTAACGGTCATCTTATCTGTTCAGATCCAAAAGTGAAAAAAACGGAAGCGCCACAGCAGGTTTTGTGCCACTGAGCGCAGGAGACCAGATTGCAGAGTAGCTTCGCTTGTAATGCACGATATCGAGACAAACTATCGCCAGCTCGAGTCTGCGCTGCTCAACTCCATTGAAGGAGAAGTCCGCTTTGACGAGGGGAGCAGGGCGCTATACGCGACAGATGCATCCAACTACCGGCAGATCCCGATAGGCCTCGTTCTGCCCCGTAGTGTGGAGGATGTACGAAGGACACTCTCGGCCTGTCGTGAGTACGGGGCTCCGGTTTTGCCGAGAGGAGGCGGAACGAGCCTCGCGGGCCAGTCCTGTAATACGGCTGTCGTGATTGACTATTCCAAGTATATGAACCGCGTAGTCTCGATTGTCCCAGCACAGCGACTCGCGCGAGTGATGCCGGGGACCATTCTGGATCATCTCAGGAAGGCGGCTGAAGAGCATGGGCTTACCTTCGGCCCGGATCCGGCCACTCACACGCATTGCACTTTGGGTGGGATGATTGGAAATAATTCGTGCGGTATTCATTCGGTAATGGCCGGTCGAACGGTCGATAACGTGCGGGAAATGGATGTCATTACTTACGACGGGATTCGACTGAAGGTCGGCGCGACCCCGGAAGGGGAGCTCAGAAAGATTCTTGCAGAGGGCGGTAGACGCGCAGAAATCTATCGCGGACTGTTCGAGCTCCGCGAGCGTTACGCAGCCCGGATTCGGGAAAGGTTTCCGAAAATTCCCCGCCGTGTTTCGGGCTATAACCTGGATGAACTTCTGCCCGAAAACGGTTTTCATGTCGGCCGGGCGCTCGCCGGGAGCGAAGGCACGTGCGTGAATGTTCTTGAAGCGACCGTTGAACTCGTACCGAGCCCCGCGGGCCGGGCGCTCGTTATTGTTGGATTCCGGGACATCTACGAAGCTGGAGATCGGGTTCCCGAGTTCCTGAAGTGCAATCCGATTGGCCTCGAGGGTGTCGATGAGAAGTTAGTAAACTATATGCGAGCGAAGGGGAAGTACGCCTCCACGATTCCGATGCTGCCGGAGGGGAGGGCGTGGCTATTCATCGAAATCTCAGGAGACTCGGCGGAGGAGGCACGAGATGCGGCCGAATCCATGCTCCGCAAAATGCAGCTTTGGCCGCACTCGGAACGCTGGGGCATCTTCCAGGACGGGCAGGCTAAGCAGATGTGGCAGGTCAGGGAAGCCGGGCTTGCGGCCACCGCGCGCGTTCCTCACGGTTCACAGCAGAAGGACAGTTGGCCTGGATGGGAGGACTCCGCCGTTCACCCGGAGCGGCTTGGGAACTATCTGCGTGAGTTGCGCGCCCTGTTTCGCAAACACGGCTATGACGGCGCGTTATACGGCCACTTCGGCCAGGCTTGTGTTCACGTGAGGATCGACTTTGACCTTGTAACGACCGGAGGGGTTCGGAAGTACCGGGTCTTCATGGAGGAAGCCACCGATCTCGTTCTGCGGTACGGCGGGTCCTTGTCCGGCGAGCACGGTGATGGGCAGGCAAGGGCGGAGTTCCTACCAAAGATGTATGGGACCGAACTTATGGAGGCGTTTCGGGAGTTCAAGCGTATCTGGGATCCGGAAGGAAAGATGAACCCAGGAAAGGTCGTCGACGCTTACCGTATAGATGAAAATTTAAGGCTGGGTACCGCCTACAAACCCGCTCAGCTGAAGACCGAATTTCAATATCCCGAGGACAAGGGGAGTTTTGCGTACGCTGCGCTTCGATGCGTGGGTGTCGGGAAATGCCGCCGAACGGAAGACGGGATCATGTGCCCGAGCTTCATGGTGACGAGGGAAGAAAAGCATTCTACCAGGGGGCGTGCGAGGCTCCTCTTCGAGATGCTCCAAGGGGATTCGTTGAAGAAGGGAATGAAAAGTGAGGCCGTCAAAGAAGCGCTCGACCTCTGCCTTGCCTGCAAAGGGTGCAAATCGGAGTGCCCGGTCAGCGTCGACATGGCCACCTACAAGGCGGAGTTTCTATCGGGTTACTACCGGGGAAGGCTTCGCCCCATCACCGCCTACGCGATGGGCTTTGTCGACAAATGGGCACGGCTGGGGGCCCGCTTTCCGCACCTCGCGAACCTGATCTCCGGTAACCGCTGGTCGGGCTCCGCACTTAAGGCGCTTGCAGGCATCGCCAAGGAGCGCACGCTTCCGAGATTCGCCTCTCGAACGTTCAAGGCATGGTTCCTTCAGAGGCCAATTCAGAACGCTTTAAAGCCCAGAGTGATCCTTTGGCCCGACACCTTCAATAATCACTTTCAGCCGGGAACCGCAGAAGCGGCGGTCGAGGTGCTTGAGAAAGCCGGATTTCGGGTCGTGGTTCCACGAGAGCACCTCTGTTGTGGCCGACCTCTCTACGACTATGGCATGCTGAAAACGGCAAGGCGCTATCTCGAAAAAATACTTCTGGTTCTGCGCGAAGAGATCCGAGCCGGTACTCCTGTCGTGGGTCTTGAGCCAAGCTGCGTGGCCGTATTCCGAGACGAGCTCTTGAATTTTTTCCCGAACGATCCGGACGCGAACCGCTTGAGTCGGCAGACCTACTTGCTGAGCGAATTTCTGATAAGGCATGCTCCAGGCTTTCGAATCCCCGAGCTCAGTCGCAAGGCAGTGGTCCAGGGTCATTGCCACCATCAATCCGTCATGGGCTTTGGTGACGAACGTCGAGTCTTGGATGCGCTTGGCCTTAAGCACGAAGTCCTGGATTCCAGCTGCTGCGGGATGGCGGGAAGCTTCGGGTTCGAAGAAAAATCCGACCGCTACGGCGTTTCGATGAAAGTGGGGGAGCGAGTGCTCCTTCCCGCCGTGCGAAAGGAAAATCCGGACACGCTCATCATCGCGGACGGCTTCAGTTGCAGGGAGCAGATCAAACACGGGGCAGACCGTGAGGCGCGCCACCTTTCTGATGTGCTTCAACTCTCCCTTCATGCCGCGTCTGGCGGAAGCGAGGAAAAAGGATCTGGTATTCCTGAGGAGTCTATCCTGAGGCGTCGAAAGGAAGAGCTTTTCTTTTCAGGACGATGGAACGGGCTTGAGCAGCTTGTTCTGCTCAGCGGGGTCTTCGTTTTCTTGCGCGCCCTAAGCGTCTTGAAGGGAATGGAACCTCGATTGCAGTTCATCGGTGGAATCGGGAGAAATCGGATGGGTCATAACCAGCTGGATCGGGAATTCTATGATGTTGCAGCGCGGTTTCGCGAGGCATTGTTGAAGGACAGGCGCGAACGGGGCGAACCGGATGAAGGGGTACGACGGACGCTCTGGGCCACGGGTAAAGCGATGCAGGGGAATAGAGTTCCCCTTCTTGCGTACGGCGCGGCCGGCATAGCCCTCACGCTCGGACTGATTTCGGCCATGAGAGCATCTAAGAAAACCCGCGAGGGTGAAGAAAAGTTTAGGGCGGCATAACCAAGGAAGGCGAGAGATGGCAGCTACAACGGCGTCAGACGTACTTTTTGATGTTCTCAGGGACTTCGGCGTTGAGGTTGTCTTCGGGCTTCCCGGGGACGGAATCAATGGACTCATGGAAGCTCTCCGGAAGCGAAAGGATGAAATCCGGTTCGTCGGCGTGAGGCACGAAGAGTCGGCCGCGTTCATGGCCTGCGCCTATGCCAAATACACCGGAAAACTCGGGGTCTGTCTTGCGACCTCCGGACCAGGTGGAATTCATCTTCTGAATGGTTTATATGACGCGAAGCTGGATGGGCAGCCCGTACTAGCGCTGACGGGAATGCATTACCACGATCTCCTCGGAACGCATGCACAGCAGGATGTGGAACTGGACAAAATATTCCAGGACGTCTGCGTATACAACAATCGCATCATGGGACCCGCGCACGTGGAAAACGTCACGCAGCTTGCCTGTCGCGCGGCTCTTGAGGTTAGGGGAGTCGCTCATCTGACGATTCCTGTGGATATCCAGACGCAGGAAGCAAGCCGAAAAATGGCGTCCAAGCGGAACGTGGAGCAGCCGATCAGTGCGATTATTGCGAAGGCCTCGCCGACCCCGGATGCCTCCGAGCTTGCCCGGGCTGCCGAAATCCTGAACGCCGGAAGAAAGATCGCGATTCTCGCTGGCCGTGGCGCGAACCACGCGACCGAGGAACTTCTCCAGATATCCGAAAAACTGGGAGCGCCGATTGCGAAGGCACTTCTCGGGAAGGCATCGGTTCCGGACGAAAGTATCTACACGACGGGGAACATCGGACTCCTCGGAACGGAAGCCTCTCAAATGATGATGGAAGAGTGCGATACGCTGCTCATCATCGGGTCCTCGTTTCCTTACCTGGAGTATTTGCCGAAGAACGGACAAGCGCGTGCAGTCCAGATCGATATAGATCCTTTAAAAATCGCGCTTCGATATCCTGTTGAGGCCGGCCTAGTTGGTGACAGCAAGAAAACGCTTCAGGGGCTTCTCCCCATGTTGCATTATAATGATCATCGGGATTTCCTCCATCAGGCGCAAATGAGGATGGAGAAATGGTGGAAACTGATGAAGGACCGCGGCAGCACGCTCTCGACGCCGATGAAGCCGCAGGTCGTCGCCTGGGAGCTTGGAAAACGGCTTCGGGAAAACGCGGTTCTGGCGTGCGATTCGGGAACCATCGCGACCTGGTGGGCGCGCCAAATTCCCGCTCGAAAAGGCCAGTTGCACTCCGTTTCCGGAACGCTGGCCACGATGGCGTGTGGTCTCCCGTACGCTATGGCAGCTCAGTTGGCGTATCCCGGCCGGCAGTGCGTGGCTTTCGTAGGGGATGGCGGATTCTCCATGTTGATGGCGGAGCTTTCAACGTGTGTGAAGTACAAGATTCCAGTGAAGGTGGTCGTCATAAAAAACAACACTCTCGGGCAGATCAAGTGGGAGCAAATGGTCTTTCTCGGAAATCCGGAGTACGGCTGTGAACTTGAGCCGATCGATTTCGTGAAGGTCGCCGAAGCGTGTGGGGCCAAGGGATTCCGGATCGAAGATCCTTCGCGATGCGGAAAGACGCTGGATGAGGCACTGGAAACGCCCGGCCCGGTTCTGATCGAAGCCGTTGTGGATCCTCACGAGCCCCCGATGCCCGGCAAAATTAAGCCGAGCCAGGCGGCGCGTTTCGCACAGTCGCTTGCGCGTGGCACTCCGAATCGCGAGAAGATCGTCATGACAGTGGCCTCTGATAAGATCCGCGAGCTGATCTAGGGCTCTTACGCGGCCAACCGGAACGCTTCCCCTTCCAGAAGTTCGATACCAAGTCCGGGCCGATCTGGATCTGGTCGGAGCATTCCATTCGTCGGCACGGGGGCCCCTCGAAAGAGGATATTTTCAATTCGCGCATGGTCGTGGAAGTACTCGACGTTTTCGGCTACCGGGGAAGAGCAACACAGGATCGAATGGAGTGTCGGGGCTGTGTGGGCCGATAAAGGCCGATTGTACGCGCGACAGAGGGCCTCGGCCTCTAAAAAGCCGCTGACACCTCCGCAACGGGTTGCGTCCACTTGGAGCACATCGACGGCTCCTGCCTGAAGCATTCTTTGAAAATAGAATAGATCATACCCATACTCGCCGGCCGCGATTCTCATTCCAGGGGGTACCATCTCGTGCAGAGATCTCAGGCCCCGCAGGTCGTCCGAAGAAACGGGCTCCTCGAACCAGCTCACCTCATTCACTTGAAATCGATGTGCCAGTGCGAGGGCTTGTTTGACAGAGTAGGCGCCGTTCGCGTCCACATAAAGTTCGCAACTCGGGCCAATGGCTTCGCGTGCGGCGCGAACTCTAGCACAATCGCGCCCTGGATCGCGCCCCACCTTCATTTTCACGCTTCGGAATCCCGATGTGGCCCATCCGCCAAGTTGCTTCTGCAACCGTTCGATCGAGTACGAGGTGAAGCCGCCACTTCCGTAGATCCGGATCTCCTCCTGGGCAGCTCCGAGAATTCTGATCAACGAAACATTGAGGAGCTTGGATTTGAGGTCCCAGAGCGCGACGTCTGCGGCAGACAAGGCGGCTGAGGCTATTCCCGCCCGCCCTTCGTTCCGGACTTTACGAAGCATCGCCGAGCGAATGGCCGGGATGGCGTGAGGCTCTCTGCCTAGAATCTCAGAAGCGAGCACCTCATTGAAAAACGCGGCCGCTGAAGCGGACGCGTAGCTATAGCCAATTCCGATTTCCCCTCCTGCTTCCACTTGCGCCACGATCAGGGTTGTCGACTCCCATTCGAAAGTGCCATCGGATTCCGGGGCATCCGTAGGAATGGTAAAAGCCTGAGCCCAAGCATGTCTGATTCGGTCAACCCTCATTTGAGTCGAGACGTGCAAGGACGGTGCGGACTCGTCGCTACGAGCGCCGGAGGACCATGGTCGAGGGGACCAGCTGGCATCGGACTGACCTGGCCGATGCGGGCGGCATCAAAACTGCTCTGAAGTACTGTCCAAGAAATCACGCAACAGTTCTTCAGAATTGAAACCACTTCGAGAATGCTAAAGCATCCTCCTCGACACTCCACTCACGCTTATGCAGCGACCCCAGCTTACGGTATTTCGCCCGAATCGTCTTCGATTGCTTAACTATCCACCCTTCGTGAGCTACTCTTAAAGTGTGACTACAACATACTCGCTTTGGTTTGGTGTTTTGACAGTCTTTCTCTCTACGACGGCCGGTGCATTGCCGGTTCTTATGATTTCACAACTAAGCCGGCGGATTGAAAGTTCGCTACTTGGGGCCAGTGCAGGGGTGATGCTTGGTGCAACTTTTTTTTCCCTGCTTTTGCCATCACTGGAGCTTTATCAAAAATCAGGATCGTCGCCCCTGTTTGCGGCGACATGGGTTGGGATGGGCGTCCTGGGTGGCGCAGCCTTTCTCCAGGTTTTTCACGGACTGATTCCGCACGAACACTTAATGAGGAGCGAAAAGGTAAGCGTAAGACCCGAAAAATGGAGCAGACAGTGGCTTGTGATTCTGGCTGTAGCTTTGCACAATGTGCCCGAGGGGCTGGCCGTCGGCACCGCGGTAGGAAGCGGGAACTCTGCTCTCACGATCGCTCTTTCGGCAGCAATTGGAATTCAGGATTTTCCGGAAGGCCTTATTGTTGCCCTTGGACTCAGAGGACTAGGGTTCTCGTTCACGAGAATCCTGGCGATCACAGCGCTCACGGGAGCCGTTGAGGCATTAGGTGTCATACTGGGCTTTAACAGCGTCTCAATAGCGCAGGCATTACTGCCGGTTGCCTTTGCTGCGTGTGCCGGGGCCATGCTCTTTGTCGTAAGCCACGAGATTATTCCAGAGTCGCATCAGAACGGACACGAAAAACATGCAACTACTGGGGTGTTGATCGGCTTCGTGCTGATGATGGTGCTCGACCTTGGCTTGGGATAGCCACAGCGAACACCACCTTGCAGAAACGAAAGCCGCTGTCTATTTTTCCTGTACTTGGACCTGAGCTAATAGATAGTTCTGAATCCCAAGCTGCTTGATTTGATCAAGCTGCGCCTCCAGCCAATCGAGATGCTCTTCCTCATCGGAAAGAATGGATGAAAGAAGCTCGCGCGTTCCGTCGTCGTTTAGCTCCCGGCATAGGCGAATGTGGTCGTTGTACATCTTCATGGCGCCTTTTTCCGCTTCCCAGTCGTTTTTGAGCTGGGTTTCCACACTATCGCCAATATGTATTGGATTGAGCTGGCTCACGCGCGGCGTTCCTTCCAAAAAGAGCAGCCGGCCAATAAGTTTCTCGGCGTGCTTCATCTCTTGAATGGCGCGACGCTCGATTACCTTGTGGAGCTTCTCATAACCCCAATTCGAGCACATCTCCGAGTGCACCATGTATTGGTTGATCGCGGTCAGCTCGTCGGCTAGGGCTTCATTTAGAGCGTGAATAATTTTTTCATGACCTTTCATAGAAATTCCTCCATTGGCTTGGCCGTTTGCTAAAAATTACCGAAGACTTGTGCCATTCACAAGCCTGAAAGGCTCTGCATCCGCATCGGGGTGTTCCTTGGCGGGCGCAACGGTCCAAAACGGACAGAATCTACCGGATAACCGAGTGGGACAATCGGTGAACACCGGCATAGAATAGGACCATGGAGCACACGAGTTGGTTCGCCAGGGGCCGCGTTCGCTCAAGTATGAGCTCTCGCGGCTTGTAGCGCTTGTGACAGTTTACGGAGAGGTCTGAAGGCCAGGCTTGTGAGGGTGGATAACGTAGAATTCTACCTCCAAGCGCCGACATCACTCCTCTCGAGCCGAACTCTCGTCCCAGCCCATCACGTTTGAAGACCGTCGGGAAATTCCGGCGCCGAATCGTCGCCCTTGGGGAGATTTCTCAAGAGTGTCCCTGAACCAGGCGCACTATTTTCAACCATTGTTCGGGGATATTTGACTCTTTGAATACTGCCGCTTTTTGCAAGCAACCCGCGTGGCACGGAATGAATTTTGCTGCTTGCTGACGACAACTCTCTGGACGCCTGTTCCGCATTCAACGCCCGTAGGAGATAAAAATGAAATTGAAGCTGCTGATAAAAACTTTGATGAGAGCCGAAGCCGCAGTCGCAGTCGTTTTTATTACGAGCATCGGGGTTATGACGTACAGCGCAGCTGCTGGGGTTAAGCCCGACAAGATGGCGCTACCGACGTATGAAGATTACGCAGTGCCAAGCATCATGAGGGGGCCCTTCATTAATGATTTCTTCAACCGACATGAACTCTCGTTTCGAAGGGGCGCTGCGATTCACGCTGCTCACGGAGCTGCGCACGACCTTGTTTTACTGAACGGATTAACCGGAAATGCAGGGGCAGATCAGGATTTCAACGACAGATTTGTCAAGATGACACTCGATGGTCCGCCCAAAAGCGAAGCCAAGATGGTGACCTTCGGTCCAACGACGAGTCAGTTCGCGTGGGATCTCTACCGTGTCATCGACTGGACGCATGTACACCACGAAATGACTTACGACATTCTCTCAGCGAAGGACATTCCATGGGAAAAAAAGAAGGCATGGACTGACAAGGCAGTGAAGCATTATCTCGATAAGCTCGATATTGCCTTCAGTCCCGCGCCTCTTGATTACACCATGCGCAGGGCTGGTACGATCATGAAGCCGTACTTCACCTACTTCAGGAATTACTATCCAAAAACAAACAACTACTTCTATGTGGCCCATTGGTGGCATCCGGTGATTTACGAAGCCATGATGATCGGCGGCAATGATGATGAGCAGAGTTCCGCTGTTTCCGCAACCGACGAACTCATCTACAAGGTCATGCAGGACAGGCCTCAGCGCATGCTGCTTACGAGGGAAGCCATGCCGAGGTATGCCAGGATGTCACCTGAGAGTGGCAACGTATTCGACAACCTGCATATGCTCCACGGTATTGCGTACGATATTCTGACTTATCCGAAGTGGAGCTGGAAGGAAAAGGAGGCGGAGCTTTATCGCGTGATCAATGCACTGAAGTATCATCCCGGCGATGAGCTGATCGCACGCAAATTCAGCGAGCCGCATCCTTCCATGGACCCACGCGTCTACCATTCCTGGATGAAGAGCTGCGAGGGCGCCATGAATGACATCATGCTGCAGATGCTCGACGAAATGATGCCGCTGATGGCGAGCGATTATGCCGCGAAGCGGCCGCAAGCTCAGGCGGCGGCTATGAAGAAGCTTTGCCCCGGGGACCAGGAGGGGGAAGTTGCAGGGGCACTGCATGACGCAATGATGGCAGTTTTTCCCAACATGAAGAAGATGTCCGAAGCACAGGCAGCCGGGACCGGCTCGCCTCTTATGATGCAGGCGATGCTCTCAGGGTGGCTGGAGAAACAGGGAAAAGCGCCTGAGATCCCCCTGATCGGGATGGCGGATGAGCCAAGTCTCGCGCGTCTTGCAACGGATCTCCCGGAAGAAAGGCTTCAAGCTGCGGGCCGGGCGGCTCCGGGCCAGGATCCGGGCCGTGAGGAGCCCGGTAGTGAAGCGCAATCGCGTGTATGCGGAGAAAACGCAAAAACAGCCAAGAATCAGCCGCTGAAAGAAAAGAAAAAGTGAGGACTTCCATGCGTACGAAACATTTGCGGAATTTACTGAGCGCGTCCGCGGCGCTCCTTTTTGCAATTCAAGTCAATGCACATGATCACATCAACCTGGAACGCGGAATTCCGGTTCAGCTCGAGGACGCGTATCCCACGGCCTTCCAGAATCGCGAGTTCCAGGGGATCGCGAAGTATGAGCGGACCGATGACGACGAGAATCGCTATGAACTTGTCCCGGTTCTGGAATACGGGATCTTTCGCAATTCCGAGCTGGAGATCGAGGTTCCGGTAAAATTCGAGCCCGGCCCCAACGAAGGCAGCGGCAATATCGAAACTGCGTTCCTGTACAATCTCAATTATGAGGGGCTCCTCTTACCGGCGATATCTCCCATTGTCCGTGCGGTGATTCCGACTGGCAAGAACAGCAGGGGGCTGGACACGAGTCTGGGGCTGGCACTTACAAAAACCCTGAGCAGGACCGGATTTTTCCACCGTATTCATGCGAACGCCTTCTGGCACCACAACGAAGACCCTTCTTTTGACGAGAGATCAAACCGCTATGAATTTGCACTGGGCTACCAGGCCAGACTCGACAACAGTAATCAGCTCCTGTTCAACGTGTTGAGAAAGCAGGAGGTTAAGCGGGATAAGGCAAGTAATCTGGTGGAACTGGGACTGAGACATCAATGGAATCCTCTCTGGGTGCTTGCGGTCGGTGCAACAGTCGGGATCGGTTCCGGGTCTCCCAACTTCATGGGTACTCTTGGCTTCCAAAGAATGATCAACTGGCCTTATGGCGGACCTTGAGACGTCAAGCTGTTTGTAAATTGAATTTCAAAACATAATTGACTTGAATCAGGTTGCGCTCTATTTCAAGTTTTCCCGAGAGCATATCTCCTTTGGCCGAGGCCTGCTGGAAATTCGCGCTGATTTCTTAATATTTTAGAAACGCGGTGACGCACTAGCAAGGACAGATTACGATTCATCGAACTCTTACCTGGAAATGTGTGCGTCTTCGCCCGCCGCCGGTATTCCACCTCTTTTCTTCGCGTTCTGTAGCCGGGCAGTATCCCGACCTACAAAGAAGCTTGCTACGGCTGCGGTAATATAGCCGAAGATCGCGAAAGCATAGGTGGCAAGAAGGAGAGCAAGGAGTCGTCCTTCAGGGGTCTTCGGCCAATACTGTGACCCCATTGTGGTGAGCATCATCGCTGTCCACCACAGAGCGGTTCCAAAGTCATTCAGACCATTCGGATCGCCGAGGTCGCGCTCGAAAGCGTACATGCCGGCCGCACCGAGAATATTTACGAGGATGGTGAGGGCGAGTACGTATCCAAAGCCTCGCGCTCGGAGCCCTCGCCGAAGAGCGCGAATCGCTCGATTCGCAGTCGTAACAACTCTCATAAGATTGAGACTTCGCACCATGCGGAGCAATCGTAGAGGTCGAAACGCTCGGAATAGTCTGAGAATTCGCAGCGCAGGAATAAAAAGGGAGATGAGAGTGATCCAGTTTTTGCGTAAATACTTGCCCTTACTCGGCGCAATGAGCAGTTCTAGGCAAAAATCGGCAATAAATATTATCCAGATGGCAAACGAGACCTGACGAAATAATGGGCTCAATCCCTGAATCAGATCTAAAACGAGAATTGCGAGCCAGATCAGGGCCAGCACCACCATCGGACCGTCAAGTATTCGGTTAATTTGCAGAAGAAGATGCCAGCGCTCCCGAGTTGAGTTGTGAGATTTAGGAGCTTCCAAGGTCCTGGGCTCCATGACGTCGTCTGATTGCGCCTAGCTCGCGTGCAAAGGTTTTCGCCTCGGTAGCTTCGATGCCACCCGTCAAAAACATGGTCGAGCTTTTGAACATTTCCTGCATAAGCGACCGCCTCAGCATCACTGTTCTGCAAGCGTCAAACCGCACAGAGTTGCAAGACGATGCGTGCTGACGCGCAAATGAAGGCTTGAAAACCAGAGATCTTGGTATTTTTCTTGCTGGAGTCCGGCCCATGGCTTCCGAGGCTCCGCTTGTCTACGAGGTAAATGACCGCCCCAGAAATGCCCGTGACTGGGGGCTCTATGTGACCCAATGGGTAGTTACGATGTTCTATGCCGTCGTCTGGGGATATGCGATCGTCGGCACTGCAATGGGTTTCGACGGACCTGCCCTTACTCGCTACATGTCAGCAGTCGTGCTGACCATCGGCATGTCGACATTAGTGCAGGCTTGGCTAGGTCATCGCTTCGCGATGGTATCGGGACCGAACGTCATTCCCTCACTAGCCATTGTCGCGGCCCTCACGGCGGGTGGAAAGGAATATGCGCAGCATGCGTTCATGGCGCAGGCAATCTCCGGCCTCATCATCGCAGTATTCGGCATCACTGGCCTGTTGAGCCGGATTCGCGCCATCTGGAGTCCCTTGATTCTTGGCTCGATGGTGCTGATGGTTGGACTGGCCATCGCCGGCCAGGGGCTTCAGTTACTCACTTCTGACGGTTTTGGCTGGGGTTTCGCCGGAGGCATCGCTCTCGCCTTTGGTGGAACGTATTTGGCGCTGAGTGGCAAAGGAATCTGGGCAACACTGCCACCTCTTTTTATCATTGGACTTGGCTATTTGATTTTTATGCTGACTGGCGCGTTTCAATGGGAGCTTGTGACCCAGGCGCCCACTTTTGTGTCGCCGCAGTTTTTCCCCTACGGTCTGGCAATGCCGCCTTGGGATCTTATCGTTATCATGCTGGTCGTAAATCTGATGGCAGCGCTGAATCTTTTTGGAAATCTGAAGGGATACTCCGCGATCGTGAAGCATGATTTGAATGATCAGCAGACGCGGCGCTCGTTTACGCTGTTCGGATTCATTGAAACCACGATTCCAGGGATTCTTGGGGCCCCCGCCACCGTTGCCTACGGTGAAAATATGGGTATTGTGGCTTTAACACGAGTTGCGGCACGTAGTTTCATTATTGTGGCTTCAGTGATCTTTACTGCGTTCGCTTTTCTCGGACCCTTGGGCGGCTTGATGGCGGCAATGCCTAAACCGGTTGCGGGCGCGGTCCTCCTGGGCATCACGTCGACGGTGATCGGAATCGGCGCGCAAATGGTATCGACGGCACCGGCCTTCGGTCGTCGTGAACAGACATATGTTGGCTTCGCCGTCTTCTTGAGCCTGGGCCTTTATCTCCTGCCTGAGGACTCCTGGCAGGGCGTGCCACGTATTCTGACCACCGTATTTAGCAATCCGATTATTTCAGTGATCCTATTCGTTCTGCTGTTTGAAAAAATCATCTTCGCGGATCGCAAAACCAAGCGGCCCCGAAAGAGCGAGGACCGGGCCAGGGAAGTCGCTTGAAAATTCAAGCGTTCCACCCATTTACTAGAAAGGAAATCGAATATGCCGAAAATTTCAGATAATCGCGCGAAACGTGAGCAGGAAGAACAACAGCCTGACTGGCAGCCGGGCACCCCTTCGAAAATGGCCGACGAGCGGCAATATGAAACCCTCATGGACGCACGGCGCGACGCAATGCTGGCGCGCGTCCAGGAAGGTTACGAGAATTTCCAAAAGACGCGAACCTTCTCAATGCCACGATGGCTCTACGGTGAACCGCGGGGAACACTTTTTAAGGTCGAATGCGAGGACAATCCGGACTTTGGTGAGACTTCTTTCCTCGAGTTTGATTCGGCGCGTACGGCGTTTCTCTCGATTGACTACCAGATCGATTTTTGCGGTGAAAAGGGCTACGTCGACGTCATGGGCTATCCGCTGAAGAACACGGCCACCCCGCTGCAGGCTACCCGGCGCTGCCTCGATGCGATTCGAGGAACTGATATCAAGGTGATCCACTCTCGCGAGGGACATTTGCCGGACCTGAGTGACTGCCCTTACAACAAGCTCCTTCGTTCCAAGATCATTGGCAAAGGCGTCGGCATCGGGGAGCAACCCGAGGGGGGGATGGGACGCCTGCTGGTGCGTGGCTCTCGCAGTTGGGGAATCGTGAAAGAAGTCGAGCCGATCGAAGGTGAAATTCTGACGGACAAAGCGGGTAAGGGGGCTCTCGGAGTGAGTAACTTGTTCCTCCAGCTCAACAACCTCGGGATCACCCACTTGGTTATTACAGGCATCACGACTGACGTCTGCGTGGACACGATTATGACCCAGGCCAACGATCTTGGGTTCTGGTGCCTGCTGCTGAAGGATTGCACCGGCGCTACCGACGAAGGCAATTACGAGGCCGCCATTAAAATGACCAAGATGCAAGGTGGTGTCTTCGGCTGGGTCTCAGATTCGAATCACTTCATTAAAGGGCTGGAAGACGCCGGACTTTCGAAGGCTGGAAAAGGAGTCAGCTCAGGCCAGCTTCGCCGCGTAGTCTGACCCGTGGTCGCTTCCGATTCTTCCCGCATCGTTTATCGCGTAGATGACAGGCCCCCACTAGCGAGGTCTGTCATCTATGGTTTTCAGCATATTTTTGCGATGATCCTGGGTAGCATCACTGGAGGAGTAGTCATCGGCGAAACCATCGGGCTGAGCCCGGGGCAGATCGGTCAGCTGATCGGCTACATCAATTTTGCCGTGGGCATCGCGACAATTCTTCAGGTGAGCGCTGGTGTCAAACTTCCCATCATCCAGGGTTCTACCATGGGACATGTGCCCGCATACCTTGCATTGGGATCGGTTGGCGTTTCTCTATACGCCGATCCCACTACCACGATGCAGTATCTTGGAGGTGCGCTGCTCGTAGGGGCAATTCTTGAGGCGGTCTTCGGATTCAGCAACGGGCTCCGTTTGATCAGGAAAACGATTTCCCCCATGGTGATTGGGATCGTGATCGCGATGGTGGGCCTTGGGCTATGGCCGGTCGTCAACGACTTCATCGGCGACGGTTGGCTTTACGGAATCGGCGTCATGATGCTCGTCATGCTGGCCTACTTCGCTTTTGGCGTCATGATGAAGACCATGGCACTTTTCCTCGCGGTCATCGTCGCCTATGCGGTTGCTGCTCTGGGCACCGCGTTTGGCTGGATCAGCGCGGGGCATCCGCTCTTCGTGGATTTCGCGTCTATCATCGAGAGTTCCTGGATCACCCTTCCGGAGCTCTTTCCCTGGGGCGCTCCCAAATTCAACTTGGGATTCGTCTTTGCGATGACTATCCCATATCTTGCCACTGCACTTGAATCGCTGGGCGATTATATTGCGGTCGCCGACTCCAGCGAAGTCAAGACTCCTCCCGTCAAGAGATTGAGCCGGGGCATTGGTGTAGAGGGAACGGCGAGCACTATATCCGCGATTCTCGGCGGGACAGCTTCATCATCTTTTTCACAGAACGTCGGGGTAGTTCGTATGAGCGGCGTGGCGAGCAGATACGTTTGTATCGTCGCTGGCGTGTTGCTTCTGGTGATCGGTGTGTTCGGCAAACTGGGTGTGGTCCTGGGAGGGATTCCGCGAGTCATCCTCGGCGCGGTCTATCTGACTGCATTCGGGATTCTGGTCATGACCGGACTTAGACTGATTCTTCGTGCTGATATCAATTCATCAAGAAACGAAATCATTATCGGTACGTCTCTTCTGCTGGGCTTGGCTTTGCCGGCCTATATGAAAGAGAACCCGATAGAAACCGGAAGCGCTGCGCTCCAGGTGTTCCTTAATGTCTTTCTTGCTACTCCCATGATGGTCTCAGGGGCTTGGGCGCTAATTCTTGACAACTTGATTCCTGGTTCTCTGAAGGAGCGAGGCATGGAAGGCTGGCTCACAGCCGTTGAACCCGATGCAGGCTCCGGCAAATCCGCGCAGAAGGAGGCTGCATGAAATTCATTCACGTCGGCATCGCCGCTTTGATCGTGAGCGCCTTGGGATTGGGCCCCGCATGGGCTCAACAAAGGCCTTCGGAAGCGGAGAAGCAAGAGCAGGTGAGCACCACGCATGTGGAGATCCACCATCGGTTTGACGGACTCTCATCCGGCGAATTGCCTGACAGTAAAGCGCTGCTCCTGACCTTTGAGCACTATTCGGAGCAGTCTTACGGCGACCAGTTCTTTTTTTTTGACGTCCTCGGGAATACGCCAGACCAAGGGAGGTATTTCAAGACTGGAGAAATGTTTTTTCGGTGGGATCCTAGATTCAGCATTCCCAGGATCTTTAATTTATCAATGCCTGAGAAGGAAGCCTTGATACAGGATTACTACTTCTCCGTCCGCCTGACTGACGTGGATGTGCCGTATATCAACCAAGCTTTCATGTGGGGCAGCTCGATCGATCTCCGGCTGTCGGACGACTTTATACCCGTTTTGAATCTCTACGCCCGCAAAGCGGAGGAAAACCGCTGGGCGCCGATGCTGGCTGCCGCGTGGCAGGGGCCTTTCACATTTTTCGGAGCCGACTTCCGGTTCAAGGGGTTCATTGACTTTTACCGGGTGAATGAAGGCTGGATATTTCACACACAACCGCAGCTTCTTTTCCCGATTTCCAAGACGATTTCACTCGGCACTGAGCATCAAATCTCACGAAATCTCTATTCAGCTGAAGCCGGATGGGTCTGGCTTCCAACTCTGTTCTTAAAAGTTTTTTTCTAAGGATCGCTTTTGGAACGCTATCTTCATGAATTCAGCGCTTGGATTGCCTTCGGAATCACAGGACTTTCAACGTTCGTGATCCTGGGTGGCGTCGCCACATTGGTAGTCACCTCTCTAAGGGAGCTGGTCGCGTCCCGGAAGATCGTCTCCTCTCATGTACTTCGACTAAGACTCGGTCGGGCGTTGTCGATAGCGTTGGAGCTTCTTCTGGCGGCGGACATTCTAAGGACAGCTATGGCTCCCACATGGGATGAAATCGGAAAGCTCGCCGCGATCGTCGTTCTGCGCACGTCCCTGAATTTCTTTCTCGAGCGCGAGATACAGAACGAGGCATCGAGAACAACTCCGAAACCATCCTGAACGTCTTACGATTTGTTCCCCATTGCGCAGGCCAGACCCCACCTAGCAAGTCAGGCGCGTCGGTAAAGGAGATCCGCATCTTCGGTCCAGTGACGCCTCTGGAAAGGAAATCGCAGCCTGAGTCATGGCGTAGTCGCTGCATCCTCTGGCCGTATGTCCGAAAAACAACAACCCAAAAAACCGCCCAGGCCGGAAAAGGACACCAGGATCGTCAGAAGGGCCACGCTACCAGAAACAGTCGGAGGCAAAGGTTCAATCGGAGCTCCGATGCCGAGGTCGCTACGTGGGAAAAAGACGCAGGTACAGCCGCCTGGAAAACCACTGAAGACAAAGACGTCCAAAACAAAGCAGCCAAAGTACGGGGTACAAGAACAGGAGAATCTAGTGGCATCGAGTAAAAGCGCTCGCAGCAGCGCCACCAAGCGCAGTCGCAGCAAAAAGACAGCAGGACTTCCGGTATTGCCTTCCGAAATCGACGTCCGGCGTGAACGCAGAGGGGCGCGGGGCGCGAAGCGTGCATAACGATGCTCTCATCCTGTTTATGACCTGCATATTCCCCGCAGCGTGTGGCTTTTCAGTCTTCAGAAGAGGTGCTTCGTGTTGTTTAGGGATTGGGCTGAATTGAGGCATATCCTCTTTGTGGGCAGCGCATCATACCTTCTGCTTGTGTTGTTTTTGCGAGTCTCGGGCAAGAGAACGCTTTCAAAGCTGAATGCATTCGACCTTGTGGTAACTGTGGCTCTGGGATCGACTCTAGCGGCTTCACTAACGCAGCAGTCTCTTTCAATTGCGGGTACAGCTCTGAGTTTTGGCCTCCTGATAGGATTTCAGTTTCTGATAACGTGGCTCTCCGTCCGTTCTCGGGCATTCGCTCGAATCGTGAAGTCGCGGCCAACTGTTTTGTACTATCGTGGAGTGTTCTTTGAGTCCGTGCTCAAACGTCAACGGGTGACTCGAAACGAAATCTTCTCTGCGCTCCGCGCTCAAGGAATAGCATCCCTGAGCGATGTCGAGGCGGTCGTGATGGAGTCGAACGCAGAAATTGTGTGTCTCCGAAAGTGGATTCAGAGAAGACCCGACGCACTTCCGGAGGGCGATTCTACACTTCCAGGTCAGGATTTGTCGGCTTGATCGGTCACTTGTAGACCCCAGTATCACTTACTTGAAACTATCTGGTCCTCTTTTTTTTCAAAATGATATAGATCTATCAGCTCAGCACCTTCGTCACCCTTCATGTTGAAGAGCTGGACATTCCCAAATCGCGGAGAATTGTCATAGAGATCACTAACGGCTGGACCACCAACGCATACCATTAATGGAAGTCGCTTCAATGCGGGCAGGTGCTCTTTCAGCCAAGTCCAAACCTTGTGCTTTTGCCGTCTCCTTGATTTCACGAACTATTGAAGCTGGTGGTTGAACGAGGCCGCGATCGGGATTCGTTCGCCAACAGATTTTTTTATCCTTGGAAATGGATTTCAGTCTCTTCTTGAGCGAATGGACCGACAGAACGTTTTGAGTTTCCGCCGCGATTTTTGTGGGTTTTTCGCTTGGGACAATTCCTGGGCGTAACGAGAAATGCCAGCCCGTGTTCGTCTTCCAACTATAGAGTTCAAATCCTTCGTTTGCGTGAATGCTGCAAAAAATCCCCGCTGGAGGACGGGCCGCCAAGAGAGTTCTCGAAATAAAGATGGATATGACCAGGAGGACAAGTCCCAATCCGTGACAAAAGCTCACGATTCTGATGGAACGCCATCCGTCAGTCATGCCAGAAAGTCGTCCTCTTCGCTTTCAACGAGACAGAGACTTTGCTTTTATCGGAGTTCATCCCGATTTCGGCTTTTTCATTCAAAGGCGCAATAATTGCTGGAGTGGAAATGACGGCGTTATCTGTCCTGGTGTCTACCAGGATGTACTCCATCTTGATGGTGTCGGGCTTCACTTCCGTAAGGCGTCCCAGCAGCGTGACGCCATCTTTCGGGGTGGTTAGTGGGGTCCAGGTTCGGTTGGACTCGGGAAGGATAAACTCCTTGCCCGTCTTGATTTCTTTGCTATTTGACTCGTAAGCGAGTTCCGTTTGAATGAGGAAACCCGGCTCGCTGGCCTTCTTGTTCTGCGCGGCGGATGCAGAGTGAACAGTCCCAGCGAACAAAGCGACGATGAAACAACTTGAAAGCGTTCTCACTCAAGCCCTCCTTGACCCGAAATCTCTTTAGCTATTCAGCTATTGACTATTCCAGAAACGCTGTCCGCTGTGAAGCGCGTCATTGAGAAATTGGGGAGTTTGGTTGAGCCCATCGCGTTTTGTTAAGTGTCCGCCGCAAGCATCAGCAGGCAGCTTCTCTGACTTGCTTTTTTTGAGTGGTTTCGGTAAGTAATCATATTCTTGGAGATAACCTGATTGGACCCAGACCCTGGTAGTTTTGCATCGCTAGAGTTGGGCATTATCTTTTTTTGCCTCATTTTATCGGCTGCTTTTTCAGCTTCTGAAACGGCGATCACTTCTTTCAATGAGCTTAAGGCAAAGCACTTAATTGAGCGTCTAGGTGTGCGTGCGCAGGCCATGCGGTTCTGGCTCAGGTCGCCCACGCGCGTTCTCACAACGATCCTCGTCGGCAATAACCTGGTGAACATTGGCGGTTCGGTGATCGCAACCGACCTGATCCTGCGTGTTTTTCCGAGTGGTGGCGTCTTGATCGCTACCGCTACGATGACGATATCAATTCTGATTTTTTCCGAAATCGTCCCCAAGGTCGTAGCAAGAAGTTATTCGGACCAGCTTGTGCTTCCGGCGATTCGCTTCGTGCGCTTCGTGCATGTCATTTTGTATCCCCTGATTTATCTATTGTCGAAATTTGCGGAGTTCATGCTGCGATTATTGCGAGCCGATGGTGATCGCCTAAAGCCTTCAATCACCGAGGAGGAGCTTACCTTTTTGATCGGAGTCGGCGAAAAAGAGGGAGCACTGGAGAAAGAACAGCATCGGTTATTATCAAACGTATTTCAGTTTGGAAGCACCGTTGTGCGCGAGATCATGATTCCTCGAACTGATATTGTTGGGGTGCCGCGAACCGCCGATGCAGCTATTGCCGTTCAGCTTATGCTCGATAAAGGTCATTCGAGACTTCCAGTATTCGATCAAGGAATTGATCAAATCGTCGGCATTATCCACGCGAAAGAACTTCTTCGAAGGACAAAGGAGTGCGGGAATGTAAAGTTTCAGGTCTGCGAGGTTTTGCGCGAACCCTGGTTTGTCGCTGAAGGAAAGTCGGTGGCTGAGCTTCTTGCTGAAATGAAGACGCGCAAGCGCCAAATGGCAATCGTGCTGGATGAGCATGGCGGAACGGCTGGACTGATCACTTTTGAAGATCTGATCGAGGAAATCGTTGGCGAGATCCGCGATGAGTATGATGAGCAGGAAGAAGACATGCTTCAGGTCATGGACGAGCCTGGAACATTTTTAGTGGACGCCCGAATGAATTTTGCGGATTTCGCTAGTGAATTTGGCCCGTTTTTGCCGGTCTCTGACCCGGATCGTGAGGAAGGCCAAGACGGATCTGGCACTCAAAAGCCCGAAGTTCCGTCTTTTGATACTTTGGGCGGCATGATTATCGATCAGTTGGGCCATATTCCAAAACCCGGAGAGCAGCTTCGATATGGAGAGCTGTTGCTAACGGTGAAGGTTGCTGACCGGTATCGGCTGAGAAAGGTTCTATTGAAAGTGCTTGCTCTTGAATCCGCCGAGCAGCTCTCGGCACTAAGAGACTCCGCGCTACAGGGAGAGACCGCGTCCGGCGTTTAGCTCACTTTGAACTGTTTGATCAGCTTTGCGGCAATAGGGTTTTGAATGCGACGTGAAGCCGAGATCAGACAAAGGTGCTCCTCGATATGCTTGAGCGCCCCGACTTCAATTAATGTTTCGTCCTTCAGGTGTTCCGATACAGCTGGCAGAGAAATAGGGATGAGACCGTGACCTGAGAGAGCAATGAGTTTTTGTACTTCGATATAAAAAAAGGGGAGGCTCTTGCGAACCTCGCCTAAAATTGGGGTGCTTGACCCGTTCACATGGCGCGCTTCAAAGAAGCGCGTGGCTTTTCAGCTACTTGGCGCTGATTTTTTCCTAAGAAGACTGGACCTGTTTATCAAGCGATTGCGACCTCCCCAGACTGCCGTACCAAACTCCAGTGCATTCAGGAAGGACGGTGGATCTGTTGGTTTTAACTTTGTCGGCCATGGCTTCACCGAAGAAGAAGCGCGTAAGTGTGATGGCCTCCTCGATATCTTTGAACTGGTAATCCGTTCGGATGGGCGCTGGTGGGCACATGCAGCTTAGTAAACACTCGATAGTTCGCTAGTACTGAATGAGTGCCTTCCAGAAATACGGGAAAGCTCCAGCAGAAGATTTGAGGAGTCAGGACCTTGCAGCTTACCGACAAATAATTCTTGGTTTACATCCAAGGTGGGCGCAAAAATTTTCTCCTCGGAATAAACGGTTGATTGAAGTTTCTCGGTAGCCTTGTCGAAGAAAAACAAGTCTCTGACATAGCCCAAGTTGGGGTCATACGCGACCACACGAGCCCTTTTTCCTTCGTCTATGACATCGAGAACCAAAACTGCGTGGCCTTCCGCTCCACTGACTCGCTGGAAGATAGGAGTGTAGATGCCCGAACGCGCTAACACACCGATGCGAAGGAGAGCTTCCGAGGTAACTTTCGAGCTGTTGAAATAATTTGAAACGGCGCCCACGACCGATCCATATTTATCGCGACTGTACTCATGAATTACATTGCGAACTGCTTTTGGGTCCAATGATGAAAGCCAGGAACGCGCGTCTTTGAAACCGGGGACAATAATAGATTTCCCTTTAAGTGCATCGGCGACCAGGGCCAGAGATTCCGCAGGGGACAGGGGCGCGAGGAATGGATCAAATAACGTATTTTGTAAAAGGGCTTTTTGAAGGTTCACGAACCCATAGCAAGAGGGACGTTCAGGGTCGTCGTTCCTGAGCGGAATCATCTCCGCCGAATCCATTGAGGTTATTTTGGTCTGCCTGACCGGAGCATTGTTGACGAGCATACGCATTTTTACAAGTAAACGTTCACTTTTATCATTGAGGAATTCAGGCAAAAAGGAAACACCGTCGAAAACAAATTCCGAACCGTGCAGCTTTTTCTCAGTCTTAAATCCCACACGAATCCCCTGCCAGATAACTTCTCCCCGCTCATTGACGTGAAAATCCGTGAGCGGAAATGTCACCCGTATTCTCTTTTCGTGTTGATGGCGCGACTGCAACTGTACACGAAAAACTGCGGCTAAAGTTAGTTTGCCGTTATTATCTTTGACCTCAAGTTCGGATGTCTCGATTTTCCAGCGCTCGGTCTCATCCAAGCCTGTTAGTGACGTCCGGTGTACTGGAAAAGCGAGGTCTGCAATTGCTCGTTCGCCTTTGAGAGCACGATTCAAATCGGAACGAATTACCCTTCGCTCCAGAAACTTGAATGCGCTCAGGTAACTATTTACCTTACTTGGGAGCGGACGTTCCCTAATATGGCTTAAAATGTACGAAAAACTGTAAATGCGCTCGGACTGTGATTTCGAAATCAGTCCGGCTTTTATAGAATCAATTTCTGGGAGCGATTCCCTCAAATCGTTTTCGTATTTTTCGAAAAGATTGCTCCTACGCATGTCCAAGGCGAGGTCTTCAGTTCGAGACACAATCATTCCGCGTTTTTCGAGTGCTTTTGGAATAGACTCGGGGGTCAGGTTGGTGAAACCGTACCCCACGGAAATACCGGCCGATTTTAGAATATCGGTGACCGCGGACGCACAGTTTTGCGTGAAAAAATTGTACTTTCCAAACTTGCCAGCCCTAAGATGTTTGTTGATTTGGTGCACCACAGTTGCTCGCTGCGCTGGCGTCAGGCGAAGCTCGTAATTCGTGAGAGCGCGAAGTTGTCGAAAATTCATCTCTTGGATGATTGTCGAATAGGGAGCCACCGAAATGTCCCGATCAAGCGCCTGGCCAATTCCGAGAGCCCTGAGATACTTGCCGACAGAGTCAATCTCCCCATGCGCTACAAATTCGATGACCTTGTCGTCGAGCGAAGGTTCGTCGCTTTCGCTGATACGCAGGTACGCATGCCCAAAGGATGACCGTCCGCTTCCTTTCGCAGCAGCCAAAGTAAAATAGATTTTCTCTATTCGTTTTGGATCGATCAAGCCGGAGTCGTCAATGAGGAGTCCTGAGACGATTGGTTGTATATCTTTCGCTAGCTTTAAAGCAGGTGGGGTAGGTGCACATTCGTTAGTGTCGAGGGGGCAGGTTGGGTGGTCTTGTGCCTGGGCCGAAAAAGGAGAGGGAGCCAGAAGAAGTGCTAGCGCAAAATATATCGCACCTACGCTTTTCTTCATATTCCCCTCCGATCGCGATTTTGGATTAGCGCGCGGCCCCGGCCGTTGTCGCACTCGAAAAGTTCGATGAGTCCAATACTGTTTCGTCGACCTGTTTGGCCGGAACATTGCTGACCGCTTCATTTCGCGAATCGGCTAGATTCTTCTGGAAAATGCCAATGACCGCTTCGACAGTTACGTCCTGACCTTGTTTTTCCAAGGAAAGAACGGCATTTTTTACCTCGCCCACTGGATGTTGAACGGTCTTGGCGACGTTCGAAAGAAGTATGGGATCGACATCGCCGCGAGCCTCAGATTTGAGACGCTCACCGACCTCTTCCGACTTGGTATCCAGTTGGACGCCTTGGACAGTCAGGGTGGGCCCCGAGGTGATAATCGTGAAGACCATACAAGGGAAATTCATATCTCCGCAGTTGTTCTTGACCTCCATTCCAAGCATTCCTGCTTGGGCGCTGTTTGCCGTCATTGTTGCTAAGGACAACGCGAGCATTCCAATCATGGTTTTCTTGCTGAACTTCATATTTTCCTCTCTTTTCTCCTGCGTTGTTCGGGGGCAGGGGTTCTTGAAAAGATAATTGATCGAAACGGTCCGACGTTGTACTGAGATTGGGGTAGCGCTAGGAAAGTACTGCAAAAACAATCAATTAGAGATGCCGCCTCTGATCGGAAAATGGGCTATGAGAGGGGAAATTTGTTTATCCAAGCGTTTGCTGGTGCAAACGGTATTTGCCTTCGCGATATTCAATGAGATCTGGCCGTTTTTTTCGCAGGCCGGATAGCAATTGTTCCAGACGGGGCTTGGTCACCTCAGGTCGCATTCGGTTGCCATAGAGTGCGAGCGACAGCTCGTTGAATTTGCGAGCGCGAAAGCACAATAAGTAGATTACACGGTTTTCATTTGGGGAAAGTGGAGCTCTTGAATCCCGCATTAGCAGTTCGAGATTTTGTCTCCAGTACTTTGGGATCGGCAGCAGTTCCAAGTCAGGTGAATCTAATTTCCAATTCTTTTCTTCCAAACTCCTGAGCAGTTTAAAAACCGATCTGACTTCAACTGATTCATTGTGGGCCGCGGCTTCTGCGGCCAAATATGCTTCCTTGGCCCGCCCACTCAAACCTAAAACTAACGAACGCTGGAGCAAGGCGAGATCGTGATCTCTAGATCCTGACTTACGGCTCAGCAAGCCCAGCGCTCGATTCAGAAGGGTGAGTGCCGCACCGTAGGCCTTCAGAAGAATGAACTCCCAGCATAGATTCAATGCGGACTGTCCAGCAAGGGAGTATTCCTTTAGGCGCCGAGCTTGCTGGTATACCTCACGATAAGGCTCGAGAATGCGCCGCTCGGGATCTGCATGACTCTGCACGCAAATCGCGTTGTGCCTGGCGCGGAGGGCTTTTTTCTTGGCTCCAGATTGAAGGAGCGCGAGTTCCGCGCGTTGATAGCACTGGCAGGCGTCGAGTTCATCTCCCCTCGTTTCCAAGGCAAAAGCTACTACAATAAGCAATTCGCCGGACCAGTCGCATCCGTCCTCGGTGCAATTATCCATTTGAACGACTTCCATGGCAGTTTCGCAAAGGGCTCTGCTGATCTGTCTTCTTATGATGTCGCCTCGCAGCTGCGTGAGGATCTCCAGAACTCGGCTTTTCGGGCCGACGGCTTTTAGCTGAGCATTGAGGCTCTCTATTGTGGATTCATCGCCTTGTGCATAAGCAATCAGCACGTCCAGATAGTGGCCCAATGTGGCGGGCCAGGGGTCCGGACGGTATCGCATTTTTATCAGGTCCTCGAGACCGGATTCAATCATGTCGTTCAAAAGCTTTTGAGTGTCCGATAGGAAAAGATTCACCCCGCTTTCCTCGACTGAGTCCGTGAGAGATATATTTCATCGGCAAGGCAATAGAGGCCGTTCTGCCGAATAATCAACCCCGGATACCGTTTCCTCACGCGGCCTAAAAGATTTTTCAGGCGGTTTTCTCCGAGTTCGGCCGGTATGGACTCCCCCCAGAGAGCGACGATCAAGTCGTAGCTGGATCGACTTTGCTCACGCAACAGGTTCAATAGTCGATCAGACAGAGAGTCAGAATAATTTCCAGGCGAGCGAATCGGATCGGAAAGTTGAGGTTGGCATTCCAGGTCTCCTCGCAGCACCAAAAACTCCTTCGGTGGTTCTTCGCCCGACTCATCCAACTGAGCTTGCCAATCCGATAGAACTGCTCGAGCTTCTTCAAGGCGCATCAGGCGATTGAGTAACCTGATCTTGGATAGCCACGCGCCGTGACGGTGAACGCTCTCTGGGCAGCTCTTCAGAATGGCACAGGCTTGAGAGGAATATTTCAACGCCAGGAAATACGAGCCCGCGGCCTCATGCTCCTCGGAAATGGCGAGAAGGGAGACTGCGGCTAGGTCCTTCATATTCTGTCGGCGAGCCTGCTTGTAGAGAAAGAGGAATTGACCCAGCATCTTTTTGTTTCGAGAGGTGCGCTTTTCTGCGGCCGCGAGGCATCCCAGGATGTCCAGGCGTTCCTTCGATTCGGGCTGTTGATGAGATAGGCGAAGCTGTTGCAGAAGGTACTTCAGCGCGTCTTGGCCATGCGTGTCCTGAGTCAGATAGTCCCGGTATTTGCGGCGTTTTGGAGTGTTATTTTTCATGGGATATAATTTGGTTAAGACTATCCATTGGAATCCCTAAATCGGCGGGAAAGGTATCGAAGGTTCCCGAACAAGGCGCCGGTTGACAGCGCGCGGGAGGCACAGCGACCGGAGGAGTCTCGAATACCACTGATGCCGGATGCGCCCAACCTGACGTCACTAAATCGATTGCAGGTTTTGAGTCGGAAATTGAGCCTTTTTTCTGGCTGCCATCTGCATTGGTCTTCCATCGAAAAAAGGTGTTTTGACGCCAATCGGCCTCGGGGTTGACCATTTGATCATAGACCCGCGATAAATCCACGAAGAAGAAACGGGTGAGGTCAATTACGTAGGTCCGTCCTGAAGGTGTTCCTGCTACGGTGATCTCCGGAACGAAGTAGGCTTGGTTGGGAAGGCGCCCGCGACGATCCAATTTGAACTGAATTTTGTCTTGGCCGGCGCAAGCAAGTCCAAAGTCAAGGCCAGCCTTTGAGAACAGCAGGTTCATTTGGCACGAGGTAAAGTTTTGGCTTTGCGAGCTTACGAGGGTCAAGCTCCCGCGAAGCTCCACGCATTCGCCGTTCCGGGTGGTTCGAGAGAAAAAGTCCTGGAAAAATTGTTGTTCATCCATGAATTCGAAATCATAGTCCGCATCATTCTTCTTCATGAAATCAATGGCTGATGCATCAGCGAACAGAACGACAGGGTCGAGGACGCTGGAACTGGGCTTCTTAGGTTTCGCTTTGATTCCAAGCACGTTTTTTATGAGCGTGGAAGATGGTTTCCCTGCAATCTTTTGTTCGGACTCAATTTGCAGGCCTGGGAGTACTCCGTGTCGGATGTAAGGGTTTTGGCCCGGGCTCTTGAAAAAGGAAAAAGGATCGTAACTGTTATATCCCAGATCGACGGTTGCGCGTTTTGACGGGTTATTCCCGATATCACCGGAGCCTCCGGATCCCACATCACCCGAGCCTCCGCTGCCGGCTCGAGCCGATAGAACCGGGAGTTCCCGAATGCGACCCCATTTAGTTTCGAATGTGCGAAATGTCGTTCCTTCGCCGTCAGGCCCGAACCAGTAATCCCAATGCTTATCTGGCTTAGACGGGCAGCCCGATTTTCGCGCTTTTGTGACAAGAACTTGGATGGTCTCAGCTGAGATGAAGTACGAGCGAGAGCTGTCTTTCATCACTCGGCTGGCGATTCCTAACAAGACCCCGCTATTCTGTTTGCCAGCGGCACCGCGCTTCGTGCCTCGAATCCAGTTCAATACCGAAAAATCGTTTTCTATGTCGGCAATGAGAGGCACTCCACTCATTCCCGGAGAAAGAGCGCTGCGGCTCGCAATCTCCTGGCCCCACTGAGTATGGGGAAGAAAGTCTTCAGGCGTTGACTCAACCAAATTCGTGCCCGTGTCAGATGAGCGGGGCCTCCAAGCTATTCCTTCAGGAACCAGAACTTGTGGAATCACACGCGATTCGCTACCTCCCCACTGCCCCACTGAGATGCCGACGCCATCAGTCCTCATCTTTTTCCAGAGTCTGGAAATCCAATAAGTAATATCTCGATTCAGTCCGACGTCTTGTTTCTTCTCGAGCCCTCTCTCCAAAACCCAGTTATCCAAATTGGACGACTTGATTTCAAAAAGACCTCTGGCTTCGCTGTAGACGCCCAAGGAGCGAAAGCCTTGGCACGTGCTCAGGAGGACTAACTCAAGGTCATGGTCAGCATCCACGCAGCGTCCCGCTGTGTGAACGGGGGGTTCTCCGGAGAGCTGCACTTGGAGGGTCTCGGCTCTTCCACCGCTGACATGACCAGCGGTTAAAATCGCGCAGACCCGCTTGACCTCGCCGGTTTTAGGATCCGCAACATTGAATTCCACCGGCGTTCCCGTGCCGTGGATCCGTACGTCAGTATCGCGATTGGAGGTGTAGACCGAACTGACCTGATACAGGGGCGTGCTTCTTGCCCAGGTATCAGTAGGTGCGAACGGGCCACCCGTCACAATGCCGAGGAACAAGAGAATATTCAGAAGCACGGACCGATCCGTCATCCTACGATTCTTATCGTCTATGGAGGCGCCATTCTTTACTAATAAATAGCTATGATCATGACTATTTAGGGGTTTTGGGTATCGGCTACTTTCCCGCCGAGGATTTCTCGCAAGCGGGGGTGAGTTCCGCCCACCATGAAGCGAGGAGAATCCTACTGGAGAGTCCATCGCGGCCGCTCACTCGGTTCGATCCCCGTTGCACCCGAAATCCTGAAAAGCAAAAAGCCCCTGACCCTTTCGGGCCAGAGGCTTTTTACTTTTAAAATTTTGGGGTGCTTGACCCGTTCACATGGCGCGCTTCAAAGAAGCGCGTGGCTTTTTAGCGACATAGCGCTGATTTTTTTTCTGTAGGAGAGAAATTGCCTATTATCAATCATTCATCCCATCGTATATGTAGCGGAAAAGAACAGTTGCAAGTGAGGAAATCGGAACCGTACGCAGAGACGGGTAATCTCATCGGACGCAGGGCCGGTGAGCGCTTTGATCCGGTGTCCAGGCGAGCAGCAATTGCAGCAAGAGCCAGGATGAACTCAAAGGAACGTTTCAATAACTTACTTAACCATCTGACCTACGACCTGATCAGGGAATGCCTACACGAGATTCCGAGGATGAGTTCGGCCGGAGAGGACGGAATGACGGTAGATCAGGCACGAGAAAATCTTTCTTGGCTGCTTCGACCGATTCTGAAGCAAATCCACGAAGGACGATACCGACCCCCAGCTGTTAAGCGGGTCTACATTCCGGAAGGTAATGGGAAGGTGCGTCCAATCGGGATCCCATCGGTCCTTGACCGTGCGATTCAGGTTGCGATGACACGGATACTGAATGAAATCTATGAGCAGGATTTTCTCACGTGCTCGTTTGGATTTCGGGCAGGGTTGAGCTGTCACCACGCGCTGGCGACGGTCGGCGAAGTACTTTATCGCTTGAAGTTGGAACACGTTCTGGAGGTGGACATCCAGGATTTCTTTGGAAGTCTGAGCCATGAATGGCTCATGAAATTCCTGAGCTTGAGAGTTGGCGACAATCGCGTCCTGAAACTGGTCGAGGCGTGGTTGAAGGCAGGTGTCATGGAGGAGTGCGCGTGGCGAGAGAGTGAGAAGGGAACCCCATAAGGGGGATCGATCTCACCTTTGCTCGCGAACCTTTATCTCCATTACGTGCTCGATCTGTGGTTTGAGAAGAAAATGAAGGTGAAATTTGGAGGCAAAGCGGAGCTGATTCGTTATGCTGACGATTTTTGTCTGTTCTTCAAAACAGCAGAGGGTGTGGAGGTCATGCGACCTCTGTTAACCGCCGAGCGTCGATGAATGACCTTTCTTGGCTTCACGATCTATCGAATGAAAAACCGATCAGGTACGGATGCCAAGACGGTATTCGAAACCGAGAGCAAACGACTGAGCCGTGCGAAAAGCGCGATCAGGGAAAAGCTCAAAAGGAATCGACATAAGCCAATTGAGAAACAGGCTGAAGCGATAAACGCGACGCTTCGTGGCCATTTCAACTACTATGGCCTTGCGGGTAATCGTAAGAAGATCGCGGGATACTGGCACTTTGTCCGCGAGGAGTGGAGACATTGCCTCTCGAGACGAAGCCAAAATGGGCGGGTCACTTGGGCGGATTTCCTGGAAATTGAAGAGAAATTCCCTTTGGTCTCCCCAAAACTTCGAATTAGCTACGCTCAATTAGCTTCATTTGTCCGGCTGTGAGCAGCTACTTTCCGAAGAGCGTAGTGCGGGAAATCCGCACGCTACGTTCTGTGGTGGGGCCGATCAGAAATGGGTCGGCCTACCCGATTCAAGGGACCGTTGTTATACTTACAAAGCGTTGGGCCCCGGTGTTCGTCACACGGCCTCGCGTGTGCGTGCGACGACTCTCTCAGTTGAGTTGCTGAAACCTCGTTCGGCAAGGCACAGTTTTGCGTACGAATGGTCATTTTCTAGCCGTCGAGACAGCATCCATCATGATCGTGTTCCTGGATGGAGCTTGGAAGGAGCTGAGGCGCAGTACAGCGGCGGCTTCGTGGGACAATTACTCTACGGCTACGCTTTCTGGCGCCCAAAGGAGCCTGAGGCCGGTCCTCATTGCGGTGAGCATGAACCTGTTCGGACTGATCCCTGTCATGACTGCGACTGGAAGCGAATCGCGACACCCTTCTTTGGTGGGCTTTTGTCTTGACCCTTTTAACACTCATTGTTTGTGCCTGTTGCGTATCAGCTGCGGGAGGCAAAGCTTTTGAAAAAGCAGACTGGATGAGGATCGGCGCGACAATTTCCCGGCCTGCTTCTTGCGACGAAGTTCTCTGGAAGAATAGTGCAATGGGTGGAGCGCTATGGGGAGGATAGAGCTTGGACTGGTCGCTACTTGGGTTTGAAGGGCTTTGGAAAGTCTACAATGTGCATCCCGCGTTCGTTCACTTTCCTGTTGCGCTGCTCCCGAGCTCCTTCTTGCTCTATCTGCTCGGGGTGTTGATGAGGAGGAGAACGTTGGTCACTTCGGGGCGCTCTTGTCTCTATTTGGGCTTTGGCGGCGCAGCGATCGCTGTTTTGACTGGAGTTCTCGCCGAAGACACATTTCCTCATGGCCAGCAGGTCCACAGAATGATCGAAACCCATGAGGCTATCGGCTGGACAGTTCTTTCTTTATCCTTACTGCTTACCGTCTGGAGTTTTTGGAGGGCTGACGGAATGCCCAGGCACGTCTGGGGATTTCTGGGCCTGTTGGGAGTCACGAGCCTTCTGGTGCTCCAGAACGGTGACATCGGGAGCCGAATGGTTTACTTGCACGGCGCAGCGGTTAAGCCAGCTGCCGATTCGGGTTCAGCGCAGCACGGGCAGTCTGAAGGAAGCGGGCATCGGCATCATCATTGACGGGAATGAACGAAAGGACGTGGAATGAGCTACCGACGATACTTCGCCATGATCGGAACCTCGATGGTGATCATGTTTGTTCTGATGTACTTCAACACCTATTCCTGGGATCACGTCTATTGGAGCGAAACCAGGGTTTACATGGCCCTCATGATGGGTGCGGCAATGGCTTTGGTCATGCTGAGCTTCATGTTGAGCATGTATCGGAGTAAGAAAATAAACGCCGCGATTTACCTGGGGAGCGCCGTTGTGCTTCTCGGAGCTCTCTTCCTGGTTCGTTCACAAGCCACCGTACAGGGCCCTTCGTACATGCGAGCCATGATTCCTCACCATTCAATCGCGATTCTGACCAGTGAGCGTGCTGAGATCACCGATTTAAGGGTGCGAAAGCTGGCCGACAAGATTATCGAGTCTCAGCGACGCGAGATCGAGGAAATGAAGTGGCTGCTGCAAGACATCCGTGAAAACGGGTTTGCTGATACGCCAGAGAAGGTTCGTGACCGAACTGTTCCGAAATTTTAGACGCCGAGAGAATACGTTGTGTAAATCGTGTCGCGACTCACGCAGAGGTAGCTGGCAATTTCGTCGACCGACAACTAGTGATAATTTTCCTATCGTAGGAACGGAATCGACTTTTGTAAAGGTCGTTCTTTCTTATCTCATCCGATGCTGCAAACGACAAAACCCACGAAATCTCTGCCAGTTGTTCGCAGACTCGACCCGGATCGTTGCTTCGTAATTCCTGAGTCCCGCATAGGCAGCATCGCCAGTGGACGCGCGCAGCAGCTCGAGGGTGATCTGCGTTTCGGGCGCATATGGGGTTTTTGCGATTCCATGAAGCGTTTTGGTTAGTGTTCCGGAACTGAAAGAAACGTTTCCGATCATATCCACGTCCCAATTCGTCGTATTGCTATAGCATTGATCGCCATTTTCTGGATTTTCCTGTTTATCACATTTGGTGAGAGATCCTTTGCCCGGGCAGGTCGAGGCGCCTGATTGCAGAGGAAAGGAAAGCTCGTATGCGCCGACAGGATAGGCTTCGGCCCACTCGCAATGCATTCCACTTTGGAAAAAGCAGCCCCAGCATTCCTCTGAATCGAAGCGGCTCCGGTTACCGGGCCGACAGTTCTGCGCGCACCATGTTGAGGCGTCACTTTCGTCTCCGCCGCCGAGCGTACGGATAGGAAAGGGCTCGACCGGCCCCGGACGGAACTCTTCGAAGCGGAGATATGGCTTTAGAACGCCCGCGAGGTCTTCGAGCGGCATATCGACGGGTGATGGTCCCCAGCATACTTCGCCGTCCGCACTGCATCCTCCGTTGTCCTTGGAGTGATGGCTGTTGCATGCGATCGCCAGATTCTCGCGCAGCACAAAGGTCCCGATGCCATTGTACTTCGTAATTCGGAAAGCCTGCCCGGCGCGGATTTCACGAGGGTTGGGGTACTCATCATATGAGAGCCAGCATTTCGTTCGGACTCCATTGCGATTTATTGTCGGCCCGGCGATCGTCAACTCGCGTGTAAAAGGCGCAAGAAGAACTAGCTTTTCAAAGATAACTTGGATTTTCCCCTTCATCAATAGGTCGGTAAAAGTTGTCGGGGTTGTTGCCGCCGCGAAACATGGGAATGAAAAGAATAAGATCGATAATAAGGTGAGATACGGTTTCATGATTTCCTCCTCAGGAAGTTTTTGATCCAAAAAGCCGATGGATCGGGGGTGCTGCTGTCATCCGAATGAATAGTGTCCACGAAGCCGAGAATGGCGCAGGGGAAGTGTTTGTGCGCGGTATTGAGATGGTTGGACTCGTTGTCGAACGCCGCGATCGCTTCACCAAGGTCTCGGATTTTGTCGAGGGCAGATCCTTTGAAAGACGAATCTGGAATCTCGGGCGCGGGCTTCATCAGAAGAACGGTTTGGCTGTCGAGTGGAAAACCATTCGACAGCAGGGCCGACCGCGTTCCCGTTTCCATATTCGGCGCATTGCGGCCGGTGAGATAGACGATCGTGGTTCCGCGGGCGTGGAGTTCGCGGACGAATTCCGGGGCTCCTTCAATTGCGTCATCATCGCAGCAATAGCGGCTTGAGAGGTAGTTCTGAAGGTATAGAGGGGAGGCGTATTCCAGGAATGGCGCGGAGTTGATTCCCGCCTCGTCTCGGATCATCCGTTCGGGACACAGGACGAAGCTCTGGAATCGAAAGTTCGTTCGGGAGGTGAGCTCCAGTAGCCTGCCGGATTCATAGAGAAAACGGCATTGAATTTCGGTGTTTTGAGCCAGGTCCCGCATAACTCGGACGGCACGAGCGCGGCTGTCGAGCAGGGTTTCGTCCAAATCGAAAACGGCTACCGGGGGGCGCTGCTGTTTGTCTGAAGTCAGGAAAGTCCGTGATTTTGTGAGAACCGCATCCAAAAGCATGGGCGGTATTTAGCTGAGCTGACCTATAAACAAAAATATATAATTGGCATAAAAAATATTCCTGATTAGACTAAGTAAGATGTTGCTGAATCAACTCGGACAGTTTTACGAAGTGGCGAGGCTCAGGAGCTTTTCCAAAGCCGCTATAAAGCTTCGCGTCAACCAGTCCGGTCTCAGCAAGACGGTGAAGAAGCTAGAGGAAGAAGTCGGTGGGTTGCTTCTGGACCGGACTCGCGGCGGGAGGGTCGAGATTACCCCGATGGGGCGAGAAGTCTTGCAACACTGCGAGAGGATCTTCGGCGAAATCGACGAGATCAGGGCGGTCACTTCTCGGAAAGACGGCGAATTGACCGGAGCCTTACGTCTCGCGATTTCCGATAATTTAGCCAATTACGTGATGCCTGATCTCCTGAAACCCATCTTGAAGCGCCATCCACGATTGACACTACAGATCTTCACCGGCACGGCGAGCGCAATCCAGCAGGAACTTTTGAGTGGCTCCGCAGAGATCGGTATGTTTTACACGAGCATCCAGAACCCGGCGCTTAAACCTGAGAAACTCGCTGATGTGGAATTCGCGCTCGTAGCGAAGAAACCGCTCAGACTCGAGGGGCTGTCCTCCGAACGGTACATCGGCTCGCGCCTCGTCGACTATGGGACACCGTATCCGGCTCTTCAGATGCTGCGTTCCTTAAACATCGCGCCTGCGGAGGTGCTTGAAGCCAATAATCAGGAAGTCCAAAAGCGCCTGGCGATCCGAGGTTACGGATATACTCTGCTCCCACACTTTATGGCGCGCGAGGATATCGCGCGAGGGCGCCTCGTCCGGGTGCGGACGCGTGTACAGCTTATTTCTCCGCTTTATTTTGCCGTGAAGAAGAACCGGACCCTTTCGCGTCCGGCGGAACTTTTTATTGCGCATCTTCGGGCGGAGTCCGGAAAATTTCTGAAGGTATGAATCAAAAGAAAAGGCCTCGCGAAACCGGCTGAAAATCAGCAAATAACGTGGAGCATTAAATTTTGGGGTGCTTGACCTGTTCACAGTCTTTTCAGCTACTTGGCGCTGATTTTTTCAAGCAGGAATATTGGATTCGTATTTCAAGATCAAAGCGTCCCTTCTATGAAAACCATGTCATCTTCAGCGAGGGGAGCGCCGCGAAGTTCGGATCGTAATGCCGTGAGGCGATCAATCCAGTACTGAGGGCGTGTAGATTTATTTACGAAGCTCTGAAATGGATGAAAATACTCTTCAAAAGGTACGGTAGTATCTGAACGCGTGATAACCTGGTTCGTTTGTACTCTCTTGCTACGGAGGAAGGTTGTCATCTCTATTACTGGGATTTGAGGATAATGGGGCCACTGAACCTCGGCCTGAATTTCTAAAAATAGCTGTTGCGCCCTTTCCTTGTTTCGCTTTTCCAGAGAGCGAAAATCCGTCATGGGTTCCTCAATTTGGTGTTTCGAGTGACCCTGACCGCCTCAGACAAAGCTCGTTTACATTGGGCTTTGATTGCTCACGCACGCATCGCTCAATGATGTGAGTTGCTGGATCGATTGCTTCGATTTTGTCGCAAAAAGAGGCGAGTGTTGCAGTGAACTTACCGCATCCGCAACCGATATCCAGTAGGCGTGTAGGACGTATTTCAGAAAGTCGCGTATGAATTGGTGAGTTCATTTCCATTCCTCGCGCAGTAATCCAAAAGTCAAAGCATCATAACGCTCCCCGTTTACTATTCGTGCCTTACGAATCCTAGCCTCCTCCTTGAACCCGAGTCTAAGGGCGAGTTTGATCATGCCGTGGTTTCCAGACCACGTTTCGAGACCCAATCGTGCGAGTTTGGGATGCGCATCAAAAAGGTATTGAATCCAAAGTGTGAGCGCCTCCCTGCCGTAACCCTTGCCCCAAAGAGATGAATTGAAAATATCGATGCCCATACTCATCCAAAATATTTCAGCAGAGTTCCAGTAACAATTGGCTTCCCCAATCAAGGTGTCGGTATTGATGTCTGCTATCACCACCTGCATCCGTGGTTCAGGAAAACTGTTAGATTCAATCATCAACTTTCGTTTTTCTAGGCGAGGATTGATGGCAGGCAGGGTTTGTCGATAATAAGGCCCGTCGAAATTTTGCCATTCGTGCCCTGGTTCGAGCCATTTGGCGTACGTGGGAAGATCTTTCTCTCGAAAGTCGCGGAGGACGAGGTTGTTCCCTTTTAAAGTGAACTGAGAATAAGTCGTGGTAGTCCGCTTTTGAATTTCTCCGTATCTCTGGTCCCATTCATTTTTCAGTAAACCGAAGGCGAGCTCGTCATAGAAACGCCCGTTGATGAGTACTGTCTGTCGAAGTCGGCCTTCATTGGTGAATCCATGTCGCTTGAGCAAGCGAATGGAGGGCTCATTTTCTGCAACGGTGGTGGCCTCAATACGATTAAGTCCGAGGTCTTGAAAACAATATTGGACGAGTGCCCTCAGTCCTTTGCTCGCATAGCCTTGCTCACAATGAGGCTTCCCAATCCAAAATCCGATGTCGGCACGTTTCGAATTCCAACGAATTCGATTGGCGCTGAAGCTGCCAATGAGCGAGTTACCATTCCAAAGTCCGGCGCTAAATCCGAAACCGTCCTTGTGATGTCTTTGGCGCGCTCTTGCGACCATTTGCTGAACTTCGTCCAGACTGGATTCCGCGTGATTAAATTTTCCAAGAAAGTCACGGCTTGAGCTGATCAATGAGAAAAAACTATCTGCGTCTTCAGGTTCATAGTTGCGAAGACGCAGGTTACCTTCAATTGGAATTAGTATCGTTGGTGGCAGTTTCATTGCAGCCATAGTTCAATTCGCCTTTTGTAAATACTCCTCAATCGCCTCGCGAATGAGTTTTTGATAATTAGTCTTTTTCTTCTTTGCGACATCCTGAACAGCACTGAGCAGCTCACTGGATACACGGAGGGTGATGCTCTTGTCCTTTGGCGCAAACTCGAATGTTGTTCGTTTGAAACTCTCGGTTGAGAGATACCCGAGCCACCAGTGTATCAGTGCTGTACCATCATGAGTTTCGAATTCACCAACCTTCTTGACTGCGGTGACGATCAGTCCGACTTCCTCCCGAACCTCGCGCGCGACCGCGTCTTCTTCGGTTTCTCCTGGTTCGATTTGACCGGAAATGGGGCACCAATATCCAGGAGTAGATCGTTTCCACGGGCTGCGCTTTCCTAGAAGAAATTTGCCCGCCCGTTGAATTACGGCAGCAACCACCTGGGGTTTCATTTCAAATTCACAGCTCGTTCGTTCAATGTGATTCTCGGTTTTTTAGTGTCCATCGTGCACCGAGCTCCCACTGGTATCGTGAGAAGAGGATCCGTGTGTCCAAAATCTACATTCGTTATGATAGGGAATCGGTAGCCTTTCAATGCATCATCAAGAATTATTTCGAGTGAATCATCATCTTTGAATTGAACAGCACTGTGGAAACGCCCGACGATCATCCCTGAAATCTGGTCGTAGACCCCCATATGCCTGAGTTGAATGAACATGCGATCCATTGTCTTAGGAGACTCAGCTTCATCATCTTCTACAAAGAGAATGGAACCCTTGAGTTTGGGCCAGTACTTCGTTCCCGCAAGCAACAGCAACGTGCCGAGATTTCCACCAATTAGTTTTCCTGTGGCAAATCCATTTCGATAAACTTTCCAGCCGAGGTTTGGCTTGAAGAGCATCCTTTTGCTCTCTTCTTGCCACCATGGGTTATCCGAATACTCTTTGCTTTGTTGAAATGAATGCGCGGCATTACCATTCATCAAAACGTCTTCGAAATGCTGCCAGGTGAAAGAGGGAACGGTCGGTTTTCCGAAAGTAATTCCAGCCGGACCGGAAAAATTGATCAGCCCAGCTTGCGAATATAAGGCAATGTTCAATGCTGTTGTGTCGCTGAATCCGATAAACGGCTTAGGATTTTTTCGAATTAGATCGTAATCGATGTATTCCAAAAGTTGGTGTGATTGAAATCCACCCCAGTAGGAAAGGATACCGTCGATTTTATTATCTCGGAAAAACTGATGGAGGGCAGCGACTCGCTCTTTAATGGTTCCAGCAGTGTGCCCGAATGTTTTGCGACAGTTCGGCGCTTCGGCGATTTTGAACCCTTTCTCTCTAAAGTATGAGTAGCATCGCTCGATTGTCGATTCGTTTGAGACTTGAATCGGTGTTGAGCATGCAACGATGCCGAGAGTATCGCCGCGCCTGAGCGCTTTTGGTTTCAGGATCTTCATTGTGGAGCTCCGGTCGAAGAGAATTGCGCAGCGTTGTCGATTTTGAAAACAAAAAAGCACCGCGAAACTGGCTGAAAAATCAGTAAATAACGCGAGGCATTAAAATTTGGGGTGACCGACCCGTTCAGGGCAATTTCACTCACTTACGGCCCATTTTTGACAGTCCTCCATTTGTTTCAAGTTCAATTCTCACGTCCACGCAACCTTCAATTTCGTTTCCGGATAAAGGATCTGGAGCATGGTCAACAACCTGTCCGTCGAAAAGCTCTCAATTCGGTGGCGCAGGATCTTGCTGACCTTCGCCTTATCGGTGCCCAGTATCTCGGCCATTTCTTCTAGGGTGATGTCATGCCGTTGTTTGTAGACCACGAACTTCTGGCAGATGTCCCACCGAAATTTCTGCAGGGGAGTGGGGTTCGGGCCGAGAATGAGGGTGCCCTGAGTTTTTCGCAGTTTGTTCCGGACCTTTTTCAATTCAGATTCCGATGGGAAACCCATTGTGCCTCCTGCGGCGACGTTTATCGTCGATATTAAGGCCGTAGCACGAAGTAGCCAAATATGGCAACGCTAAAGTCGCCTTCTCAAATAGTGGGGCGGGGTGTTGTCAACAGGCGCGGCCGTGAGGGGCTCCAGCTAGGCGTTGAATTCGGCTTCAAACTGCCGGATAGACTCCAAAATCGACTGCCAGTCAGGGATACTCCCGAAGAACATCGGACTCATCAGGTCAAAATCCTCTTTCAGGCCCTCTTGGATTGTCGGCAGTGGCGAAAGCTTGAGCGTCCCTTTCCGGGCCGTCTCGTAGTTTGCCCAGCCGGACGCGAAGTAGATACTCTTGTGCATTGCCACCCGCTCAAGAAGCGAGATCTCGGTCAGGGCCTGGGCCTTGATGCCGGAATTCAAAAGGCAGAAGAAATCGTAGAAGTGCCGCGAAACCCGTCTTGGGAGGGATTTGCTTTCGGGGAGGTGGGCGTACTGATGGAGTATTGTCGCCTTCTCCCAGAAGGTGCGCTCGGCCTTGAGCACCTTCACGGTGATCGCTGGTTCGGTAACTTTGTCTTGGAGGGCTTCCTTGACGTAGCTTCGAACCGGATGTTCTGTCACGGGCCAGTGCTCCGATCTTGCGCCCATCTCGATCTTTACCGATTGCGGAATGTAGCCTGCGCGCTTCTCGATTGCAGGGTACTCAAAGAGAAGGGTCTGGCCATCAGGGTCGTTCTGGTCGAAAACGATGTTCCATCCCTCCGTCGTTCCCAAGTCCGCGGCAATGGAGTCGCGCAGGGCCATGAGAAGTTTCCCCTTCACATACTCTGAGCAGGCGTTTCCTAGAGCCTCGATCGCGGCCCGTTGCTTCTTCTTTGAGAGCGCTTTCTCGGGATCTTTCTCGCGATCGAAACCGAGAAAATCCTTTTCGATCGAAACGTCGATGTCCTCGGAAAAACGCTCGATGATCCGATAGACCTTCGAGAGCGAGGTGCCGCCCTTGAACGTGAGATGCGATTTGAGTTCTTGAATGGAGAAGAGGCGGTCGAGGGTCCACACGACCCAGAAATCCTTTTCAAGGATCGTAAA
>MEQK01000153.1 GCA_001770175.1 Bdellovibrionales bacterium RIFOXYD1_FULL_55_31
CAGCAGGTAGTCGAAACAGTCCACCGCCGAAAGCCCGGCGAGATCGCGAAAGGTCTTCCAGAACGGGTCCGCTTGCGGCGAGGTTTTTAGCAACTCTTCAAGGTGCACGAAGAGAGACTTGGCCTGCTCTTCACGCGGGGTCAGCGCACTAGCGCTGGAGCTTGAGAATAAGCTGATTACTAACAGAACAAGGCATCGCGCTCTCACCATATGGACAATGATGGCAGTCCGGTGTTTTTTTTAAAATGAAAAAACCGCAACAGGATCTTTCAATTTGAACTGATAATGGCTGAGGTACCCCTCCCGGAGTTGTTCCATAACCCTGGGGCTAAAGACACATCATCACTTGAGGTCTTCACGAAGGAGCGGCTAAGCGATCGACTTCGGCTTCGGCCATTCCATTCGATTCGAGGCCATACGCTGGAGTGGAACCGCTCAAATCCGAACAATCTACCCGTGAAAATGGCCTCGTCGGCCAGCAGTATCGCAGTTAAGCTGGAGGTTCCCCTTTCCCTCACTTGAACCCGTCCTCCCATGCGCAACCAAAATACCACTGCCCCAACAAAGATGTGCGTGACGGGCATGAAAGTGCCCCGTCAATAGCGGACACTCTATCTAAATTTCTTGTCTTCCCGGAAGACGCGCGAATGGAAACTTGGTGTTTGATGAGTGAACCGATGAAATAGGCTCAAATATCTGGGATCTGAAGCCATTAAAAAAACGTACTTGAAAAATATCTGCTGCTTTCACCATCATGTGACCAAGGAAGTCAAGTTCATCAAAGCTGAGCTTTCCGCGCGGTAAGAAAATTCCGTCTCACTATTGGCCACAACCGGAATCGAGTGTGTTGAGGTCAATGAATTTGTCAGGATTCGTTCTGCAATACTCAGAAAATTCTACGAAGTGAGTAGGACTGATTGCTGTTGGATTCGGATTGATCGAAAGGAGCAAGAGCGCGTCGGATTGACTTGCGATAATCTTCGCAGCGATGTCGTTCGAAGGAGCTGTGATACTGAAAGCCTGAGTCCCCACCGGCCAATATACTGGGCTCTGATTGATAAATAGGGGTTGCCAAGTCAAGAGTTGTTCTTCAACAGATTTATCGTAAATGGTCCAATAAACTGAATATACTGGCGTTGTTACCGCAATTCCTATCGCACTTGGCACGATAGAAAACGTAAGTCCCCACATTGCGCGACGTCCCGACGCAAACTGAACTCCAAACTTGGGTTTTGAATCAATTATCGCAAATGCGGCCCTGGCTCCGAACGGGGATTCCGAAGCAATGCTTCTATTTGGAAAGGATTCAATTTTCGTAGTCGAACAGCCTGAAGCGAGAACGACAGCAAGGACTGCAACGCGCTTTTTTATAGAGCCCCCAAGTATATGTCCTTCTACACGGCAAGGTGTTTTAGCGCAAACTCTTCTATGAAGCTTTGAATGAAGAGATCCGGCAGCCTGCTAGGCCGACGAACAAAGTAATGCAAAACGACATCCATTCCGTCACAAAGACGAGGACTTCCGAATATTAACTGAGGTCAGACTGATCGTTAAGACTACTGGACGACATCATTTTCAGACCATCGTGCGGAGCCCGTTCGTTGTAGCCCTCAAACCATCCCCGAGTTGCTCCCTAACCCTGGGGCTGAAGAAAGATCGCCAAAGACACATCATCACTTGAGGTCTTCACGAAGGAACGGATAAGCGATCGACTTCGGCCTCGGCCATTCCATTCGATTCGAGGCTTCTTGTCGCGTTTAAGCTGGAGCCGCCCACGCAGAAAACGATAAAATACCACCGCCCCACGATAACCTCCGAAAAATTTCTATTTTCAACTTGCCTCCCCAAACTGCTTCTGCTATTCGATTCCAGCGTGAAACAAGCCTCATTCCTTCCCAAACTCCCTCGCGACCACGGCGGCGATCTCCGCGCTAAAAAGCGCAAAACGGCGCGCCCGTTCAGCCATAAACAGGCCATCCACGTCGTCTTCCGTTCCAGTAACGCGCGCGGCAAGTGGTCCATGCTCACACGGAACAACGAACGTCTCATTCAAAAGCTTCTCAATGAATGCAAGGCGCGCTACCACATCCGCGTCTACCGTTCCGTGAACGTCGGCAATCACTTGCATCTACTCGTCAAAACCGAAACGAGGCAATACGCGATCGCCAAAACCGAATTTCAGGCTTTTCTCCGGCGCTTTGCCGGCGCGGTCGCGTTCCAGATCACCGGCGCACGCAAAACAAACCCGAGGAAATTCTGGGACAAGCTCGTCTATTCACGCCTGGTGACGTGGGGCCGTGAACACGAAGTCCTGCACGATTACCTCACGAAGAATTTCTTCGAATCGAAAGGCCTCTGGTGGGGACCAAACGACAGCTGGTTTCGACCTGTTCGGGAGTCGCTCATTGCAGCGGGACTGGGTCCGCCCGGATAGACTCGGATGCACTTCGGCTCCTCCGCGAGTTCGGCTCCTCCGCGAGTTCGGCTGGTCCGCGAACGCGAACCCTCCCGCTGCTTGCGCCATAGACGGATCGCGCTCTCGAAAATGCTGGCGCCGAGTTGCGAGCCGGTGGGCCGAGGGGCGAAAACATTGAAAGAGAAACATAAAAGAGAAATATAAAAGGGCCCGTGGCAAGTGGATCCTCGGATCCGCCACGGGCCCAAATTTGTGGTTGTGCGGCCTACAGAGACCGCGGATATCTCCCGGCTCGACGATTTGACTCGCCAGATCGCCTCTCGACGAACTTTCAAGCCGGAAGTTTAAGATTCAAATATTTTTTGGTTTGCTGTCGCGACCTGTCCTGGCCTAGGACCTTTCCGACAGTCCGCGAGCGCCGATGATATCAGTTCCGGTCGGCTTTGCCCGCGCTAGCTAAAACGCGGAGGGCCCGTCTCCGGGAATTCGAGAACCGCTCGCGCATAGAAGGGAACACTTTCGTTCTGAACCATTCGCATTCGGTTTTTTGCCTCCTTACTTTACTGAGGCTAATCGATCGCTGAACCGCGCGCAATTGTGTCAAAGATAACCCGCCGCTCCCGAACGGGAGTACGGCGGGTTATCCCTTTGATTTCAGTCTATCGAAAAAATATCTTGATGTTGAATTGACAGAGCTGATTCAAATCAGATCAGAATCACTGATCAGATCAGAACCACTGCTTGGCCCAGTGGGTCTGGGTCGTGTCCACCCACTGATTCTTGCGAATATCTTTCCAGACGAAATCTTCGAGTTCGTCGGGGGTTTGCACGTTCAGCCATAGGCGGCAATCCCAATCGCCGAGCGTGGACCATGCACCCTTGACTTTGGGATTTCCATTCCAGTTTTCCCAAGCCGTCGTCGGGGTACCCGGCTTCCATTTCACATCGACCCACGCCTGCCAGCTTTGTTTGCTCGACATAACTATTTTCCTCTCCTTGGTTGTTGTTACTTCGATTTACTTCTACTGCGACTTCTCTCAGGGAAACCCTTCTTGGACATTTTGGGATGTGGAAACTGAACCGCGGCCTGCGCGGCGGCGAGGCGCGCGATCGGCACGCGATACGGTGAGCAGCTGACATAATCCAGGCCGGCTTTGTGGCAGAATTGAATGGAGGAAGGATCTCCGCCGTGCTCGCCGCAAATGCCGATCTTGAGCTCGGGAGTGTCCGTTCGCCCCTCCTTGATCGCGATTTCCATCAGACGACCGACGCCGATCGTGTCGAGCGACGCGAATGGATCGCGTTCGTACACCTTCGCGTCGATATAGTCCTTGAGGAACATCCCGGAATCATCCCGCGACAGACCGTAAGTCGTTTGCGTCAGATCGTTCGTTCCGAAGCTGAAGAATTCGGCGTAGCGGGCGATCTCTCGGGCCGTCAACGCGGCCCGGGGAAGCTCGATCATGGTCCCGATGCGGTATTCCACGCCCTTCACGCCTTTTCGCGCGAATTCCGTGAGAACCTGTTCCGCTTCGTCGTTGCAATGATCGCCGACGATTTTGAGTTCGCGCCAGTCGCCCACAAGCGGGATCATGATCTCCGGAACGATCTTCAGTCGCTCCTCCTTCATCAACTCGCAAACGGCTTCCATGATCGCGCGCACCTGGGTTCGATAAATCTCGGGATAGCTGATGCCGAGACGGCACCCCCGATGCCCGAGCATCGGATTGAACTCGTGGAGCATCTCGGCCTTGCGCTTCAGTCGCTCGAAACTTACGCCGATCTTTTGCGCCAGAGCGTGGATTTCGGCGTCCTTATGAGGAACGAACTCGTGCAGCGGCGGGTCCAAGAGACGAATCGTGACCGGAAGGCCCTTCATCTCCTTGAACAGTCCCTTGAAATCAGCCTTCTGCATCGGAAGAATCTTTTTTAACGCTTTTTCGCGACCCGGGCGATTATCGGCCAGGATCATCTCGCGAACGACATCAATCCGTTCCGCATCGAAAAACATGTGCTCGGTCCGGCAGAGCCCGATTCCTTCGGCCCCGAATTCACGGGCGACCTTCGCGTCATGGGGCGTATCGGCGTTCGTCCGGACCCGGAGAACGCGGAGTTCGTCGACCCAACCCATCAGCTCGCGAAAATCCTTGTTCAAAGTGGGTGAAACCGTCGGAACTTTACCTTTGATGACTTCTCCCGAGGTTCCGTCAAGAGTGATAAAATCACCTTCTTTTATCGTGTGCGGACCCACGACCATCTCACGGCTTTCGGTAATGACCCGGATCGCGGCACACCCAGAAATGCAGCACTTTCCCATTCCTCGCGCGACAACGGCGGCGTGTGAAGTCATACCGCCGCGAGCCGTCAGGATTCCTTCGGCGACGGACATGCCATGAATATCCTCGGGCGAAGTTTCCAAACGGACCAGAATCACTTTCTTTCCGTCCTTCACCCACTGCTCCGCCTGATCCGGATCGAAAACGACCTGCCCGGTAGCCGCGCCCGGCGACGCCGGCAGCCCTTTTGCGATCACGTCCTTCGGAGCCTTGGGATCCAGACAAGGATGGAGAAGTTGGTCCAGCTGCTCGGGCTTGACCCGCAGAATCGCCTCTCCCTTGGTGATCAGTTTCTCCCGAACCATGTCGATCGCGATCTTCACGGCGGCAGCCGCCGTGCGCTTCCCGGTGCGCGTCTGAAGCATGTAAAGCCTCCCGCGCTCGACGGTGAACTCAATGTCCTGCATATCCCGATAGTGCTTCTCGAGCTTCTGATAAAATTTGACCAGCTGGGCGTAGGCACGCGGCATCTGCTCTTCGAGAGTGGGAAGTCTTTCGCTCTCAGGAATTCTTGAGACTTCGTTGATCGGCTGCGGCGTACGGATCCCGGCAACCACATCCTCGCCCTGAGCGTTGAGGAGATACTCTCCGTAAAATTTTCGCTCGCCGTTCGCGGGGTCCCGGGTGAAAGCCACGCCCGTCGCGCAGTCCTCGCCCATGTTGCCGAAGACCATCGCCTGGACATTGACGGCCGTTCCCCAGCTTGCGGGAATATCGTTCAATCGTCGATAAGTGATGGCGCGTGGATTCATCCAGGAACCAAAAACCGCGCCCACGGCACCCCAAAGCTGAACCCAGGGGTCCTCGGGAAATTCCTTACCGGCTATCCTGACAATCTGCTTGAACTTGGAAACAAGCTCTTTGAGATCCTCCGTCGTAAGTTCGGTATCGAGCTTAACACCTCGCGCGTGCTTCAGATCTTCGAGCGCCGATTCGAACTGATTGGCACTGACCCCGAGCACCACGTCCGAATACATGGTGATGAACCGACGATAGCTGTCGTACGCGAATCGGGACGCCTGAGCGGATCGGGACGAGAGCGCGATCAGCCCCTCCACGGTCTGGTCATTCAACCCGAGGTTCAAAACCGTGTCCATCATTCCCGGCATCGAGGCGCGCGCGCCGGAACGCACTGAAAGCAGGAGAGGGTTTTTCGCCATTCCGAAACGACGCCCCATCAAACGCTCGACCCGGCCAAGCGCCTGCCTGACTTGCGACTGAAGCGCTTTCGGATAGCTCTTGTCGTGCGCGTAGAAATAAGTGCAGACCTCGGTCGAAATCGTGAAGCCCGCCGGAACAGGAAGCCCGAGTCGGGTCATCGCGTGAAGGTTCGCGCCCTTGCCCCCGAGCAGGTCTTTTCGGTCTCCGGAACCTTCGGCCTTGCCGTCGCCGAAGAAAAATACGAATTTCCCTTTGGCGGAAGTCACCGCTTTATTTCCCCCAGCTTTGAAATTTATCCGCTACGTAACTCCCGAGCTTTTCGGCACTGATCCGCTCCTGGGCCATGCTGTCCCGGTGACGGACCGTGACCGTCTGGTTAGAAAGCGTGTCATAATCAATCGTGACTCCGAACGGCGTACCGATTTCATCCTGCCGGCGGTAGCGCTTGCCGATCGAGCCGGCCGCGTCCGTCGTCGATCGAAACTGCTTTCTCACGTCTTCATAAACACGGTTCGAGAACTCGAGAAGCTCCGGCTTTTTCATCAACGGGAAGATCGCGATCTTATACGGGGCCATGGATGGATGAAGCGTCAACCAGGTGCGCTCACCGTCAAACCGATAGGCATCAGCAAGGATCACCAGCAGCGAGCGATCGCATCCGGCGGAAGTCTCGACGATATAAGGTACAAAGCGTTCCTTGCTCTCCTCGTCGAAGTATTCGAGTTTTTTCCCGCTGAATTCCTGGTGCCGGCTGAGGTCGAAATCCGTCCGGTTGTGAATACCTTCGAGCTCCTGCCAGCCGAAAGGGAACTCGTATTCAATGTCGAACGCGGCTTTGGCGTAATGAGCGAGTTCGCCAGGACCGTGCTGATGAAAACGGAGCTTCGACGGCCGTATCCCGTTGTCGAGATGCCATTGGATCCGGATCGCCTTCCACTTCTCAAACCATTCCATATCGGTTCCCGGCTTGACGAAGTACTGCATTTCCATCTGTTCGAATTCACGCGTGCGGAAGATGAAATTTCCCGGTGTAATTTCGTTACGGAACGCTTTTCCGATCTGGGCGATGCCGAACGGGATCTTCTGGCGCGAGGACTGCTGGACGTTAAGAAAATTGACGTAAATGCCTTGCGCGGTTTCTGGCCTCAGATAGACGACCGAAGCGGAGTCCTCAACCGGACCCATGAAAGTCCTGAACATGAGATTGAACTGGCGCGGCTCGGTCAGCTCACCTCCGCAGCTCGGGCACTTCTTCGATTCAAGCACGCCTGGGTCGAGTTTATCGGCGCGAAACCGCGATTTACATTTCTTGCAGTCGACGAGCGGATCGACGAACCCCGCGACGTGCCCCGAAGCCTCCCAAACCCGCGGGTGCATCAAGATCGCGGCGTCCAGACCTTCGACATCGTCGCGATCGGTCATTGCTCTCCACCAGCGCTCCTTCACGTTGCGCTTGAGTTCGATGCCGAGCGGCCCGTAATCCCAGCACGCATTGATGCCGCCGTAAACTTCGCTGGAAGGGAAAACAAACCCCCTTCGTTTGCAAAGCGAGACCAGCTCATTCATGTCTTTTAAACCGTGTGAATCGTGTTCCGTCATAGGCATATGGGGATAACAAAGCTTGATCTATCTAACAACGAGTTGCAAAAGGAATTTTGCCTAACTCCATGCGTTGCGCTTTACTCGCGGACCCGAATTCTCTAGAATTTTTGTATGGTTTTGAAAAAGCTGCTGCGCGGAGTCCTGGTTTCGATGCTCCTATATGGCCAGTATGGCTTATGTGATGCGACGCCCGCAGCGGAGCCCAGCCCGATGAACTCGTCAGTCCTGCGATTCCGCCTTCCTTCTGACCCGATCACGCTGGACTGGACTCTCGCTCATACTTCAGCAGAGACGCACATTATCATGAACATCATGGAGGGACTGACCGAAGAAGGTCCCGACCTCCAGCCGCGTGCCGCGCTCGCCGAAAAATGGGATATCTCCCCCGACGGGAAAACCTACACCTTTCATCTGCGAAAAGGGATTAAGTGGTCCGACGGCAAACCCCTCATCGCGGAACACTTCAGGAACTCCTGGCTGAGACTCCTCGATCCGAAGACAAAGTCGAGCTATGCCGATTTCCTGTTCGACATCCAAAATGCGCAAGCTTTTCACGATAGCAAAATCACTGATCCGGCAGCAGTAGGGATCAAAGCTCTCGGTGACACTCGTTTGGAAGTGACGCTCCGACGAATCGTTCCCTATTTCCTTCACCTGCCGAGCTTCTGGGTCACCTTTCCGATCCGGATGGATCTGATCCAGAAATACGGCTCAGCGTGGGCATCACCGAAAAACATCGTAACACTCGGCGCGTATCAGCTGGATACCTGGACGCGAGGGAAGCTGCTCGCGCTCAAACGAAATCCCGGGTATTTCGCAAATGGGACCGAGAGCGCGCCCGCAATCGAAAGAGTTGAGGTCTTGGTCGAAGCCGATGACAAGAAAGCCCGAGAGCTCTTCAAAAGCGGGCAACTCGATTTTCTTCTGGATGCAACGACGGATGATTTCATAAACGCCAGGTCAGCGGTTGAAGCCAATCACGTCATGGCCGCGCAATTTCCGTATCTCGCCACTTATTATCTCGGATTTAATGTGAAGAGCGGACCTCTTCGCGACGCGTCCGTGCGACGGGCTCTTTCGGCCGCAATCGATCGCGAGAGTATCGCCTCGGCGCTCCAAGGCGGTCAGGTGGCCGCGAAAGGCTGGATCCCTCCCGGCATGGCCGGCTATCGATCCGAACCTCTGATGAAAGATAGCCTCTACGACGCTCGCGGCAATCTCGCGAAAGCCGGCTACGTCGAAGGTCAAGGCTTCCCGAAACTTGATATCTGGGTCCAGAAGTTCGACGGCGCTGAATTACTGGCCGATTTTCTCGTCAAATCGATGCGTGGAAAGCTCGGAATCGAACTTCGTGCCCATGTCGTGGTCCCTTCGGAATACCAGAAGGTCCTCGCCTCGGGAAAAGCCGCATTGTTCGTGGGACATTGGGGAGCGGATTTTCCGGACCCCGCTAATTTTTTCGAGGTCTTCTCGTCCGAAAGCGGCTCAAACCGCACTGGATGGAGCAACCCCGAATACGATCGCCAGCTCAAGCTGGCGCGAGGAACACTTGAAATGTCCGAGCGTCTGGCGGCCTATGCACGAGCCGAAAAGATTCTCCTTCAGGACGAAGCCGTCATCAACCCGCTCTTTTTCAAGCACCACACCGTGCTCGTCGGCAGACGTCTCAAAGAAATCAAAATTTCCCCTTTGAATTACCTGTTCCTGAAAGTTCTCCGTTTGCGGAACTGAACAACGCTCACGCTCCGAAGCCGAGAAAACATTTTTTGCTCGCGCCAAGCTCGATCGGGATCCAGATCACGCGAGCAGCCGGTGGAAACGTCGCCCCGCCCGCGCTGAAGGCCGGCTCACCGAAAGCGGGCGAAATGGACCGCCGGGCGAATTCGGCTTGCGCCCGCCTCTGAACCCCGGTCCAAATAGAACGTAAATCGAGCGCTGGCTCACCGGCCAAAACAACCCAGCCGGGGCTGGCCGACAAAGTCACGGAAATCGCCAGCGACTCAAGAACTCCTTCTGACGGGCTGACAAACCCCTTCGCGCGAATGGGCATGCCAAGGGTCGGCTTGGGCTCGGGATACCGCTCCGTCAGCTCGTCTATCCAAGCCGAATGAAGCGCTTCCAAAAACCCGTTCCAGCTCACGCCCGATGAACTCATGCTTGATGAAACTTGGCGTACTCGCCGCCGAGACGGATCAGATCATCGTGCTTTCCGCGTTCAATCACCTCGCCGTCCTTGAGGACAAGGATCTGATCCGCATTACGGATCGTCGAAAGCCGGTGCGCGATAATCAGAGTGGTACGATCTTTCATCAACTCCTCGAGCGCGCTTTGAACCGCTCTTTCGGAAGTCGTATCCAGACTCGAAGTGGCCTCATCGAGAATAAGAATCGGGGTCTCTCGCAGGAAAGCGCGCGCGATCGATATTCGTTGCCGTTCCCCCCCAGAAAGCTTCTGCCCGCGGTCCCCGATCACGGACTGAAACCCCTGCGGAGCCGCCTCGATGAAATCGAGGGCATGCGCCCGCCGCGCGGCCTCGCGGATCTCCTCGCGCGTTGCCGATAAGCGACCGCAACGGATGTTTTCCTCGATCGTATCGTTGAACAGAAACACATCCTGGCTCACGACGGCGATCATCCGGCGCAAATCGTTGATCGCGACATTTCGGATATCGTGGCCGTCGATCAGAATGCTTCCGCCCGTCACATCAAAAATCCGCGGAAACAAGCTCACCATCGAACTCTTGCCGGCTCCGCTCGCACCGACCAGGGCCACCGCTCGCCCGCGCGGAAGCGTGAAGCTCACGCCCTTCAAGACGCCTCGAGACGGCGCATCCGGGTACGCGAAAGAAACGTCCCGGACCTCGAGTTCCTTTTCAAGAGTCGTCAGCCGGGCGGGATTTTCGGCCTCGCGGATGTTCGGGCGCCAATCCAGAATTTCGAAAATCCGTTCGCAGGCTCCGGCCGCCTGATTGAGCTTGATGTTCACGTCGTTCAGCGTGCGAAGCGGGTTGATCATGAGGGCGAAGGCCGCGAAAAAAGCCAGCAGGTCACCAGGCGTCATCCTGCCCGCGAGCACCTGCCTGCCTCCGTAATAGATCATCGCGGCGAGCACGATCGCGGTCAGGAGTTCCACCAGCGGATGCGTCGCCTCCTCGAGCGCGGCGATTTTGAGATAGAATTTCGTATAACGTTCACTTCTGTCCCGGAATTTCTTTCGGACGTACTTTTCCAGCCTGAAGGTCTTGACGACCCTGATTCCCGAAAAACTTTCCTGAATCGTTGAATAAAGACGGGCGTTTTCCTCGGTCAGACGCGCGATGTAGCGCTTCAGGTTCCTGCCGCTTGCCGCGAAAACCCACGCCAGCGGCGGAAAGATCAGGATCGTGATGAGTGTCAGCTTCCAGTTCACCGTGAGCGCGTACCCGAAAAGAAAGATAAAGGTGATCGGCTCGCGAATGAGCGTATTGATACAGGCGAGCCCCGCATCAATATACTGGGGGTCAACCCCCACGCGGGAAATCAAGGTACCGGTGCTCTGCGCCGTGAAGTAATCGGCGGAAAGCCCGAGCAAATGCTCATAGAGCTGATTTTTAATCCGCTGATTGACTCTCGCGACCACGATGCGCAACAGATAAAAATGAAAGAATCTGACGACGAAATTCAGCAGGTAAATGACGATGACCGCTGCCGGGAACAGAAGCAGAGTTCGCGAATTCCGGTTCATCAGAAGATCGTTCACGACCGTTTTGACGAGAGGTGCCGGGCTAAGCCTGAGGGCCGCGAGCGGAATCGCGAGAATACCGCTCACCACGATCAGCCAAAGATACGGCTGGATGTAGGGCTTCAGTCGCAGCAATGATTTCATTCATGCTCCCGGGCCGTCTGCTCGATATTCGCGAGGAGTGACCTGAGTTCCCCGAATCTCCTCGAAAGAAGCCGAAGCGGCCAAGAAGCCCAGAACCGTGCCGCCCCGATACTACTCGAATAGGCGCAATACCCGTCGCGGCAGGCTGACTCGAAGTCGGGATAAACGACCAGTTGAATGGGAGCCTTAAAATGGAGCTTTGTTGTTTTTGCCATCCTGGGCAGGAGAATCTCGAGGTCCGCGCGCCGGGCCGCACGCCCGACCAGCTCGCGGGCGACCAGGCCATCCCTGCAGCCGCAATATTTCCAGAGCGTTGCCTCGGTTTTCGGGATCACCCTGAGAACCGAGCCCGAGCCCCAGCAAAAAAAATGATGAAAATTCTCCTGATCCGGCGAAGCGCCGTAAAAAGCCCTGAACTCGGGCAACGAGGCGATCTGTTCCCGGATAGGACTCGGGGTCTCGAGATAACCGCGGGTGCAAACCCGGTTGATCTCCCCGATCGCCTTTTTCGGATCGAGGACGTGCTCAAAAACATGACTGATATAGGTGAAGTCGAATTTGTGATCCGAGCGAAACGGGATGTCCTCCAGATCCCCCTGGAAGAACTCGATCCCCTTCGAGAGGACGAGATCACCCGCCCGCTGGGAGTTGTCGTGGGGGAATTTGTCAAGCGCGTGAGTCACGCCGGCGTAAGGATCGTGTCCGCCGCCGATTTCGAGCACCCGCTGCTTCGCGAACGGGTGGGAAATGTTCCAAATTCTCCGGTGAATAGGCAGTCGCTTCATGTTTACTTGTTGTCCTACTCCTGTCCTACTTCTGTGCCGCCAAACCGGCAATCATTTTGGGTAAATCGCAGCGATTATAGCCGAAAGGGGCTGACCTGTGCTAGCTTTGTCCGCATCTATGTCCATTGGAGCCGGAATCACACCTCAGCGGGCGAAAGTCCTCGTTGTGGGCGGGGCGGGTTACGTCGGTAGCGCCACCTGCGCCTGGCTCATCGATCACGGCTATGAAGTTTGGATTCTCGACGACCTTTCGACCGGTCATTTTGAGCACGTCAGGGCGCTTCTCCCGAAGGGACTCCTGGAAACACGGTTTATCCATTCCCGGGCAGGCAATCACAAGGTGGTTCCCGCGCTTCTCGGGCGCGAGAGATTCGACTGTCTCCTGCATTTCGCGGCGCGAACCCTGGTTTCCGAAAGTTTCGCGAAGCCTGAGGAATATTACGAAAACAACGTCATACAGACGGGAGAACTCCTGAACGCGATGCTCGCGGCCGGAACGCGATCGTTCATCTTTTCCTCCACCTGTTCGATTTTCGGCAATCCCGGGAGCGCGGCAATCCATGAGACGCTCCCGAAGCAGCCCGATAGCCCTTATGGCGCCACGAAGTTGGAAGTCGAACGCCTCATGGAAACCCTGAGCAAAGGAGGCCAGGGCGATCGCGGTCTGAATGCTATCTCGCTCCGCTACTTCAATGCGGCCGGAGCCGAGCCGGGGGTTCGGGTAGGCGAATGGCATTTCCCTGAATCCCACCTGATCCCGAGCATCCTTCAAGCGATTATGGCCGGACGGCCCATTGAAATATTCGGTACGGATTATCCTACCCCCGACGGCACCTGTATTCGCGATTACGTCGATGTATCCGATTTGGCGGCAGCGCACGAAGCCGCCTTGGTCCGGCTCCTCGAAGTGCCTCACCGGCGCCCGTTCGAGGCGTTCAATCTTGGAAGCGGCACCGGGTTTTCGGTCCGTGAAGTCATCGATACCTGCTTCAAGGTGACGGGATCGAAGGTCGGCATTGTTGAATCGCAGAGACGTCCGGGTGACCCTCCGCGCCTCGTCGCCGATTCGGGTCTCGCGCAACGGGCTCTTGGATTCAAACCAGTGCGTACGCTGGAAGAGATGGCTCGAACGGCCTGGCAATGGGAATGCAAGCGAACGGAAGTCATCGGAACAATGAAAAAAGCCGTTTTCCTGGATCGCGACGGCACCCTGAACGAGGACCCCGGATATATTGGAAACCCTGACCAGCTTAAATTGCTGCCGGGAGTGACCGACGCGCTCTCGCGTCTGCAAAAAGCCGGATACCTGCTCGTAGTCGTTTCGAATCAGTCGGGAGTCGGACGCGGCATGTTCACGATGGAAACGCTTCAGCACGTCCACGAGCGCCTCGATCAACTCCTTGCGGCCTCTTCGGTCAAAATCGATCATTATGAGCTTTGCATCCACCGCCCCGAGGACGAATGCGACTGCCGAAAGCCGAAGCCCAAGCTTATCCTTGATGCCGCGAGAAAGTTCCGGATCGACCTCACCCGATCCTTTATGATCGGGGACAAACTTTCGGATCTGGGTACCGGCCGATCAGCCGGATGCCAGGGTGTGGCTCTCGTGCGGACCGGTGAGGGCAAAACGACTGAAAGCAAAATGAACGGTACTCAAGCCGATTACGTCGGGAACTCCCTCGATGAGGTCGCGACCTGGATTCTAAAATTCTAAACCGGCGGTGATTCCACTCGAAGAGACAGGAAACGCAAACCCTTGAGCGGCTGTCGATCAAAGCCGGGGACATGATAAATGAGCAGCGCCTCGAGAAACTGAAAAAGCTCGAGATGATCAACCCTCTTGGCCTGCACCGCCTTCGGGACCTGACGAATCGGCATCATCAGGCAGATTTGAAAGTCCACAATCGCGTCGCGAGAGATCCGAAGCAGTGCATCCCGAATTCCCTGCCCGTCTTTCAGATGGCTGGTTTGGGCAGTCCGGCAGGCCGGGCAATTCCACCCAGCCTCACTGATCCGGCAGGTCATCTTTTCGCTGGATGAATCACCGGCCGCGAACCGGTCAATGGTGATCCCACAGGACAGGCAACAGTCGATTCGCGGCTGACTGCCATTCCATTGGAGCAGCTTGGCGAGATAGGCGTTGAGCAGGACGACCTCCGACCCCGCGAAAGAACTCTCGTCGGCTTCATCGAGCGCCGCCAAGGCATTCGAATGCAATCGGAAAAGCTCCGGACAGGCCTCATGCCGCGGGGCGATCTTGAGCATGAGTTCATTGAACACGCTCGCGAGCGAGAGCCGCTCAAAATCCTTGCGAATTCCTTCGAAAGCGCGCCGAATCTGGGCCTCGCTAAGGTTCCAGAATTCCGCGCCCGGCCGTTCGACGAACTGCCACTCTGCCGCGGCAAAAAGGTCGAGGGTCCCGCCAAACCGCCGCGATTGGATGGAATTCCTGGCCAAGGCCGTGACCTGCCCGTGACCTTCGGTCAAGGCGGTCACAATTCGGTGTCGCTCCTGATAGGGAATGGACCTGAGAACGATGGCGAGATCCCGTTGGGGCTGCATTCGTTTACCGTTAGCACAAAGCCCAGAATTTTTGGTGGCCGGCCGGCCCGAAATCAGCTACAAATCAGCGTACTGGACAAAACACCGGTTTTTTGGTTGAGTCCCGCTTTGACAATTCATTCTCGGGCATGGGGCTATAGCTCAGTTGGTAGAGCGCTGCAATCGCACTGCAGAGGCCAGCGGTTCGAATCCGCTTAGCTCCACCATTTTCATAAACACCCGGCTCACTGCATAATCTCTTGGATCACCAAAGATGAGGACATCGTGCCGCCAAAAAGCGCCCCGGAGCAACCGTTTAACAGAAATCTCCCGACTCGGACCGAGTAGGTGATCGAATTCGTGGTTCCCGGCGAATACTCCGTCGTAAAATTCATATTTTGGGGGGTCCACCCCGATTGGTTCACATGATAGTCGACGGTGATGCGGGCGCCAAGTGCATTTGTGCTTCCGCTCCTGAAGAGCGCCACAGTCGGCCAGTTCAACGTTTGCGCGCAGCCAACGACATCAACGGTAATCAGTAATTTGGAATTCGCCTGCTTTGCCGCATAAGGAAGGGAAAGAATCTCGGTTCCCTCCGTGTTCTGCGGAATCGTATTGTCCACAGGAATAACCGCACCATACGCATCGAGGTAATCAGATCGACTGGCTCGCGCATATCCCCCTGTCTGTGGCGCAGCCTCATCCTGAAGCGAACATTTGATAATGGTCTCTCTCCCTGCGGTCGCAACACCTCCATCGGTTTTGAGAACAACGGAAGATACGGCTGGTTTGAGATTCTTCAGACTGCCTGCGAAATAGACCTGAATCTCTGCTGTATACTTTTGGGCAGCTATCTTCGTTATGTTGCCGACGCTGATGCTCGCAACGCTCAAGGTCGGGGACACCCGCGAACCTGCTTGCGCAAAAACAGGGGGAGAAGCACCGAGTGAACTCGAATGAATTCGTCCCAGTGAGAAGGGCGTGATGACCGAACCGTCAACAAAGCTCTTTG